>JBKPFD010000200.1:0-2795 GCA_046729155.1 Actinomycetota bacterium | reverse complement strand
TTCGAAAGGACCGGGTTGCGGTACCGCCACTCGCTGGCGATGTCCGGCTCGACCGGGATGCGCGCCCACTCCTCGATCACGTAGCGGCCGACAACCCCCGCGTGGTAGGCCGTCCCGCACGCGAGGACGACGATCCGCCTGAGGTTGCGCAGCGCCTCGTCGCTGAGGCCGATCTCGTCGAGCACGAGCCGGCCGTGGCGGACGCGGTCGCCGATCGTCTCGCGCACGCCGTCCGGCTGCTCGTAGATCTCCTTGAGCATGAACGTCTCGTAGCCCTGCTTCTCTGCCGCCTCGTAGTCCCACGGCGCGTCGAGCTCCTCGCGCTCGACGACACCGTTCTCGACGTCATAGAAGGTCGCGCCCTCGGGCGTGATCGCCACGATCTCGCCGTCGTCGACGAGCTGTACGCGGCGGGTCTCGGACAGGAAAGCCAGCATGGCCGATGCCAGGAACGTCTCGCCGTCGCCGAGGCCGACGACCAGCGGGCACTGCAGGCGAGCGGCGACGAGCAGATCAGGGTGCTCGCGGTGGACGACGACGAACGCGAAGTGCCCCTCGAGCTCGCGGTAGGCCGCATGCACGGCCTCGACGAGGTCGCCGTCGTAGTGGCGCTCGACGAGGTGCGCGACGACCTCGGCGTCCGTCTCGGAGCTGAACGTGTGGCCGTCCTTCAGGAGCGAGCCTTTCAGCTCGCGGAAGTTCTCGACGATGCCGTTGAGCACGACGGCCAGCTCGCTGTCCTCGCAGCCCGTCAGCGGGTGGGCATTCTCCTCGCTCACCCGGCCGTGGGTCGCCCAGCGCGTGTGCCCGAGTCCGGTGTGCGCAGCCGAGCCGTTCGTCTGGGCCGCCTGCTTCAGCTTCTCGAGGTTGCCGACCGACCGGATGTAGTCGAGCCCGTCGCTCTCGAGAAGCGCCAGGCCTGCCGAGTCGTACCCACGGTACTCAAGACGCTCGAGGCCCTCCACGAGGAGCGCCTTGCAGGCACGAGGCCCGACGTATCCGATGATTCCGCACACTCTGGGCTCCTTCCGCCGCGGGGCTCAGATGCCGTAAATCGAAAATTGTCTTCGGTCGTATCTTCCCCGAAATGGCAAAAGCCCGATCTCTCGACCCCCCGCATCGGGGGTCAGTCAACCGAGCTCTCGACGAACGAGAGTTGCAATGCTAGCACAGATTTTCCCAGCATCCAAGCCGTTTTCGGCCTCCGTGAGCACGCGCACGACCGGTTCGGTGCCAGAGGGCCGGACGAGCACGCGACCTTGTTCGCCCAGCTCGCGGTTCACGCGCTCGACCTCGTTCGTGATCGTGAGCGTCAGTTCCTTGCGCGACACCGGGACGTTCTCCTTCGCCTGCGGGTAGCGGCGCAGGACCGACGCTGCCTCGCGCAGCGTGCGCCCGCGGAGCGCCCCGCAGAGGAGCAGGGCCGCAGCGAGCCCGTCGCCGGTCACGTGATCGCGCAGGTAGATGATGTGCCCCGACTGCTCGCCGCCGAGGAGTCCGCCCGACTCGCGCAGGGCCTGGAGCACGTAGCGATCGCCGACGTCCGTCGTCACGACGCGAATCCCGTGCTCGCCCATCAGCCGGTGGAAGCCGAGGTTCGTCATGACCGTCACGGCGACGACGTCGACATCGAGATCGAGGGCGAGCACGGCGAGGATCTGATCGCCGTCGACCGGCTCGCCCTCCGCGTCGACCGCGAGCATCCGGTCGCCGTCGCCGTCGAAGGCGACGCCGAGGTCGAAGTCGCCGTCGGCGACGACCTGCTGCAGGAGCGTGAGGTCCGTCGCGCCGCACCCGACGTTGATGTTCTGGCCGTCCGGGTCGGCGCCGATCGGCTGCACGGTCGCGCCGAGCTGCTCGAAGGCCTTCGGAGCAAGGCCGGAATAGGCGCCGTTCGCGCAGTCGACGACGACGCGCAGGCCGGAGAGATCGCTTCCGAAGCGTTCGACGATGTGCTCGAGGTAGCTGTCCGTGGCGACGCCGACGCGGTCGATCTCGCCCCCGCCCGGCGCGGGCGCGTCGAGCAGCGCCTCGATCTCCTCCTCCGACGCGTCGGTGAGCTTGCGCCCGTCCGAGTCGAAGAGCTTGACGCCGTTGTACTCGGGCGGGTTGTGCGACGCCGAGATGACGGCGCCGAGGTCGAGCGAGAGGAGCGCGACGGCCGGCGTCGGCAGCACGCCGGCGAGGACGGCGCTACCGCCCGCCGAGGCAACGCCCTTGGCGAACGCGTCTTCGAGCTCGACGCCCGACGCGCGCGTATCGCGGCCGACGAATACGCGCCCCCGGCCCGACCACAGCGCCGAGGCGCGGCCAAGCCGCTCCACGAGGTCCGCGGTCAGCTCCTCGCCGACGACCCCCCGGACACCGTCGGTCCCGAAATACCTACGTGCCACGCTACGAGGGCTCGGGTTTCACGAGGGCTGCGGTCTCCTGGCGCGCCGCTGGTGGTTCGGGGCCGGAGGGGACAGTGTTCCAAACACGGCCCCGGAGAGCCCCGGGCCGCGAGCGGTGCGAGGCGGCGACGGAGCCGGGCCTCGCCGGGCGGTAGTCGCCGCCGGCCAGGAAAGCGCAGCCAATTAACGCTTACTGAACTGTGGCGCCTTGCGGGCTTTGTGCAGGCCGGCCTTCTTGCGCTCGACCTTGCGGGCGTCACGTGTCAGGAACCCCTCGCGCTTCAGCGGGACGCGCAGCTCCGGATCGGCCTCGACGAGCGCGCGGGCGATGCCGTGGCGGACAGCGCCGGCCTGGCCCGTCGGCCCGCCGCCCTGGACGCGGACGCGCAGGTCGTAGCGGCC
>JBKPFD010000199.1:0-5106 GCA_046729155.1 Actinomycetota bacterium | reverse complement strand
GGCGACGACGAGCGCCGCGGCCGTGCGCGTCCTGTGCACCTCGTCGACCCGCTGCTCGAGCGCCTCGAGGCGAGCACCCACGTCGCCGACGCGGCGCGCAGTGAGCGGCGGCTTCTCGCCGCGGTCGAGCGCCTCGATCGTGGGTTCGATGTCGTAGATCGAGACGAGCCCGGGGATGCGCGTGCGGTCGGAAACGAGCATCGACCCCGGCGGGTAGCCGGGGCCGCTGATCGCGACGCGGTACAGGCCGTTGTACGGGCGCTCTCCCCACCGGGGCAGCGTGAGATAGATCGTGTAGCGGCACGGGCAACTCGTGCCGAGGACGTCCTCGAGCGCGTCGAGCGCCTCCTCGCGGCTGAAGGTGGGGCCGCGTCCGGGCACGAGCCGGCCGATAGCACCGCGGTCGAGGAAGTCCGAAGAGGTCTCGTCGATCCGGAGCGCCGCGTTGTCGGCCCGAGCCGGCGCAGCCGTGAACAGCGCGGCGGCGACGAGGCCCACGGCTAGAATCGTTCTCGTAACCCCGCCTCTCAAGGAGCGCGATTTTCCATGGAACGCAAGTACGGACGAGACTTCGGGCTTTCGCTGCGGATGGTCTTGACCATGTTCACGCTCGGCCTCGTCTACGTCCTCTTCTTCATCGTCCTCGTCAACGTGCTCAACGTCGGCATCTTCGCCGTCGTGTTGATCATCGGTGCGCTCGCCTTCATCCAGTTCTTCACGTCGGACAAGATCGCCCTCCTCGCGTCGGGCGCCAAGGTAGTCGAGCGCGACCAGGCGCCGGAGCTGCACGACATGGTCGAACGGCTCGCGGCGATGGCCGACCTGCCCAAGCCCAGGGTTGCCGTGATCCCGACCGAGGTGCCGAACGCCTTTGCGACCGGGCGCAGCCCGAAGAAGTCCGTCGTCGCCGTCACCGAGGGCCTCTGGAATCGCCTCGAGCCGCACGAGGTCGAAGGCGTGCTCGCGCACGAGCTCACGCACGTGGCGAACCGCGACGTGGCCGTGATGACGATTGCGAGCTTTTTCGCCATGGTGGCCGCGACGCTCGCCCGCTTCGGCCTCTGGGGCGGCATGTTCAGCGGGGGTGACCGCGACCGCGGCGGCGGCGCGCCCGTCTGGCTGATCATGTTCGTCGCCTCGCTCGTGACGTACATCGTCAGCTACGTGCTGATGATGATGATCTCGCGGTATCGCGAGTACGCGGCCGACCGCGGCGCCGCTCTCATCACGGGCGCGCCCGAGAACCTCATGAGCGCCCTGCAGAAGATCGCCAGCCGCATGACGCAGATTCCGCAGCGCGACCTGCGCGAGGTTGCGGGCATGAACGCGTTCTTCATCGTCCCGACGAGCGTCAAGAAGGGGTTCGCCGAGATGTTCATGACGCACCCGCCGCTCGAGAAGCGCCTCGCCCGCCTCGCCGCGATCGCGCGCGAGATGGGCCGGCCGGTCGAGCTGTAGCCGCCCACCGTGCGGCGGTCGCACGGCCGTGATCTCGGCCTGTCCGCGCGCATGGGCGTTGCTCTCGCACTGGTCGCCTTCATCTACCTGGTCGGCGAGGCGCTCTTCGTCGGCATCGCGATCGGGGCCGCGCTCGACGGCGACTGGGGGGCAGCGGCCGGGGGCGTCGTCTTCGCCGCGGCGATCGTTGCCGTCCTCGTCGGCCAGCTGCGCAAGTCGGAAGCACTCCTCCTGCGCACCGTTCGCGCGAAGGTGTTGGAACCGGGCGAGCAGCCGGACCTGCAAGAGCTCGTCGGGCGCGTTGCGGCTCAAGCGGACCTTCCGAGACCCCGCGTCGCGTTGATCCACTCCTGGGCGCCGAACGCGCTGACGGCTGCGCGCAAGCCGGAGACCGCGATCCTCGCGGTCACGACCGAGCTGCTGCGGAGGCTGGAGCCTCACGAGCTCGAGGCGGTCCTCGCCCACGAGCTCTCGCACGTTGCGAACCGCGACGGCCCCGTGATGACCTTCGTGGGCGGGCCCGCGATGGCGGCCTCGTTCTTCTGGCACGACGATGACGCGCGCGGGAAGCTCGTGTACCTCATGTTCCTCTGGCCGTTGCACGTCGTGGGGCTGCTCCTGCTCTGGACGATCTCCCGCTACCGCGAGTACGCGGCCGACCGCGGTGCCGCGCTCGTCACCGGAGCGCCGGAGAACCTGATCAGTGCGCTTCTCGCGATCGAGGGCGGTGCGCCCCCGCGCTCCGATCTGCGGGGCGGGCTGGCCGTCAACGCCTTCTGCATCGTCTCGCGGCGGAGCCGTTGGCGGAGGGTCGAGCTCATGATGGATCACCCGCCCCTACGGAAGCGGATCGAACGCCTCGAGGAGATCTCGCGCGAGCTGGGTAAGGTGGCCGCCTGATGGGGATCACGGATGTCCTCTTCGGGCGCAAGAAGCTCAAGAAGGCCGTCCAGGAGAAGCTGTTCGCGCTCTCCACGGCGCGCATCACGCTCGAGGCCGAGCTCGGGCTGAAGCCCTCCGGGTCGGCCGCCGTCGTCTTCAAGCCGCTGTCGGCCGGCGAGTTCGTGCGTGCCGAGAACGAGCTGCAGGAGCTGCTCGATGTTGCGGCGCAAGAGTCCGCGTCACGGATCGAGCGGCGTGGCGACGAGTTCGGCTACGAGTGGCTGATCATCCACGACAACGACTTCGAGGAGCTCGTCGCCACGGTCCACCTCGTCGCCTCGGAGCTCGTGGCCCGAGGCTTCGGCGAGCAGCTGCTCGCCGCGGTGTTCCGCTTCGACGGCGGCGAGCACCCGCTCTACGTCGTGTACGGCTTCAAGCGCGGCGCGTTCTGGCCGTTCATCCCCAAGGAGGGCAAGGAGCGCGACAACGCGAACGAGCTCGAGCTCAAGGCGAAGCTCGAGCACGAGCTGCCGATCGAGCAGGACCTCTCGCGCTGGTTCGCGCTCTTCGACGCGCCGATCTAGCCGGGCAGCTCCTTCTGCGGTGAGCCGGGCCCGATCTCGGCCTTCATCTTCTCCAGCTCCTCGTCGACCTTCGACTTGGAGGCGAGCTGCTCGAGCTCGCGGTCGAGCTGGGTCTGGCCGCCAGCAGTGATGTCCTCGAGCGTGCCGGCCTCGATCAGCTCGTCCATCGCGCCTGCGCGCGCCTGCATCTCCTCGGTCTTCTCCCGGGCGCGCTCGACTGCGGCGCCGGTATCGGACATCGAGTCGCCGATCCCGGTGGCCGCCTCGCCGATCCGCACCTGTGCCTCGGCTGCCGAGTACTGGGCCTTGATGACCTCTTTTTGGCTGCGGAACGACTCGATCCGAGCTGAGAGTGTCCGCTCGTTCTCGACGAGCTTCTGCTGCTGCAAGTCGAGCTCGCCGACCTGGCGGTCGAGGTCCTGCAGCTGCGTCTGGGCTGCCGTCTTGCGCTCGAGCGCCATCCTCGCGAGGTCTTCGCGGCCGACGCCGAGCGCCTCGCGGGCCTGGGACTCGAGCTTGGGGACGCTCTGCTCGAGCTTGTCCGACTGCAGCTGGAGGCGCTTCTTCGCCGTCGCGACGTCGGCGATCCCGCGCTTGACGTTCTGCAGCATGTCGCGCTGCTTCTCGTACGAGTAGTCGAGCGTCTCGCGGGGGTCCTCGGCGCGCCCGATCAGCTTCGAGAGCTTCGCCTTGATCACGGTCATCGTGCGTTCCATCAGCCCGGCCATTCGTCCTCCTCTGAGATTTCCCAAGTAGCCTAACGACCGTTGCTCGTCGAACGGTCGATGCATCCGGACTGGCTCTCGAACGCCTACCTCGTCGCCGACGAGCCCGGCGGCACGGCCGTCTTCGTGGACTCGGGTGCACCGTTGCAGCCGCTGCTCGACGTCGTCGACCGCGAGCGCCTGACCGTGACGCACGTGCTCACGACCCACGGGGATCACGACCACGTCGCAGGTCACAGTGCGCTGCTGGAGCGCTTCGACGTCCCCGTCTGGGAGCGCGACGGCGACCTGGAGACTGGAGCCCTGCGGATCCGCGGACTGTCGACTCCGGGCCACGCCGACCCGCACGTCGCTTTCGTGATCGACGACGTCTGCTTCTCGGGCGACATCCTGTTCAAGGACGCGGTCGGCGGGGGCCGCGACGTGCCGGCGATCAGGCGCTCGGTGATGGAGGTGCTCATGAAGCTGCCGCCGGAGACACGGGTGCTCCCGGGGCACACGGACGAGACGACGATCGGCCGCGAGTGGGAGGAGAACCCGTTCGTCCGCGTCTGGCGCGGCCTCGATCCCGAGGGTGACGAGCCGTGCCGCGTGGCGGGTCACGAGGGAAAGATCGTCGTCTGGTCGCCCGACTACGACGGCAAGGGCAAGGCCCTCGTGCGCTTCGCCTCCGGACGGGAGATGATCATCGGCGGCTCGCAGATCGAGCGGCTCTGACGTGCGCGTCGGGCTGCTCTTCCCGGGAAGCATGGGCGCGCCGGTCGGCTCCGCTGTGCAGGCGGAGGTCGTCTGGGCGAGCGACGGTCGCAGCGCGGCGACGGCTGCACGCGCCGAGGAGGCGGGCCTCGTCGACGTCGGCTCGGTCGACGAGCTCGTCCGTACGAGCGAGATCGTCCTCAGCATCTGCCCGCCGGGCATCGCGGAGGACGTGGCGCGGCGGGTCGCCGAGGCGGGCTTCGACGGCCTCTACGTGGAGGCGAACGCGATCGCGCCGCGACGGGCCGAGCGCATCGCCTCCGAGCTCGGTCTGCGCGTGGTCGACGGCGGCATCGTGGCCAAGACCGCGATCGACCTCTACCTCTCCGGTTCGGATGAGGACGTCCGGCGGGTGGCGGCGCTGTTCGAGGGCACGGAGGTCGTCCCGCTCCCGCTGCCCGGAGGGATCGGTGCGGCGTCCGCGCTGAAGATGGCCTTCGGCGGCTGGAACAAGATCGGCGTGCTGCTCGCCGCCCAGGCGCACGCGATCGCGGCTGCGTACGGCGTGACCGATGCGCTGGCCGCGGAGGGCGTGCCGACCGACAGCGTCCTGCGAGCGGGGCCCAAAGCATGGCGCTGGGCGGCCGAGATGCAGGAGATCGCCGACACGTGTACCTCGCTGGGCATCCCGCACGGCCTCGGCCGGGCCGCAGCCGAGGTCTGCGCACGCTGGGAAGGGCAGCGCGGGCGCACTCCGGGAC
>JBKPFD010000198.1:0-5698 GCA_046729155.1 Actinomycetota bacterium | reverse complement strand
GCGTAGAGCACGCGGCGGTGGACGGGCTTGAGGCCGTCGCGCACGTCGGGCAGGGCGCGCGCGACGATCACGCTCATCGCGTAGTCGAGGAAGCTCGAGCGCATCTCCTGCTCGAGCTCGCGCGCTTCGATCCGGCCCGCTCCCAGCGGCTCAACCGACGACATTCAGACCTCCCTCACGGATCAAACGTCCAGGAAGCGGACGTCTTTTGCGTTCGACTCGATGAACTCGCGCCGCGGCTCGACCTGGTCACCCATCAGCATCGAGAAGAGCCGGTCGGCGGCGGCCGCGTCCTCGACCTCGACCCGGATCAGCATCCGGTTCGCGGGGTCCATCGTCGTCTCCCACAGCTCCTCGGGGTTCATCTCGCCGAGCCCCTTGAAGCGGCTGACGGTGATTCCTTCCTTCGCCAGGTCGAGAGCCGCGGTGCGCAGCTCCTCGAAAGTCTCGGCGACGCGCGACTTCTTGCCAAGCGTCAGCCGGAACGGCGGAGCGCCGACGATCTCCACGAGCTGCTTGTAGCTACGACGCAGCACGGCGTAGACGGGCGAAGCGAGCAGCTCGATCGGCACCGTCACGTGGCTGGCGGCACTCGTCTCGCGCTCGATGATCTTGATCCGGGTTCCCTCGGGCGTCTGCTCCACGACCGAGAGCTCGTGGCCGTTCTCGGCCAGCGCCTGGAACGTGTCGCCCAGGTCGCCGATGCTCTCGACGTCGGTCTCGACGAGCCGGTGCGCGATGACGAAGTTCGTCGGTGCGGAACCGAAGTCGGCGCGCAGGCGCTGGGCCCAGCCGTCGAACTCGTTGAGCGCCTTCGTGAACCGGTTGTACTTGGCCTGCGTGAACTTCTGCGGCTTCGCCTCCTCCCGCGCGGCCACGTCGATGTCCTTGACGCGCTCGCGCACGAGCAGGTCCTCGAACTGCGACTCCTTCTCGACGTACTGCTCGCGACTCCCGACCTTGACCCGGTACAGCGGCGGCACCGCGATGTAGACGTAGCCGCCCTCGACGAGCTCCTGCATCTGGCGGTAGAGGAACGTGAGGATCAGGGTGCGGATGTGCGAGCCGTCGACGTCGGCGTCGGTCATGACGATGATCCGGTGGTAGCGAAGCTTCTCGAGGTCGAACTCGTCGCCGATGCCAGTGCCGATCGCGGTGATCATCGACTGGATCTCGAGGTTGGAGAGAACCTTGTTTATCCGGTTCTTCTCCGAGTTGATCACCTTGCCCCGCAGCGGCAGGATCGCCTGGAAGGTGCGGTCGCGCGCGTCGGTCGCCGAGCCGCCGGCCGAGTTTCCCTCGACGAGGTAGAGCTCCGCCGCGGAGGGGTCGTTGATCGAGCAGTCGGCGAGCTTTCCGGGCAGCGACATGCTGTCGAGGGCGCTCTTGCGGCGGGTCAGCTCACGCGCCTTGCGCGCCGCCTGGCGCGCGTTTCGCGCCGCGACGGCCTTCTGGATGATCTGCTTCGCCTCGGTCGCGTTCTCCTCGAGGAACTCGGCGAGCTTGACGTTGACCGCCTGCTCGACCATGCCGCGCACCCACGGATTGCCGAGCTTCGTCTTCGTCTGGCCCTCGAACTGCGGCTCGCGCAGCTTGACGGAGAGAACGGCGGCGAGGCCCTCGCGCACGTCCTCGCCCTCGAGGTTCTCCTCCTTCTCCTTGAGGAGCCCGTTCCGACGCGCATAGTCGTTCAGCGTGCGCGTGAGCGCTGACTTGAAGCCCGACAGGTGGGCCCCGCCCTCGTGGGTGTTGATGTTGTTCGCGAACGAAAAGACCGACTCGACGTACGAGGTGTTCCACTGCATCGCCACCTCGAGCTGGCCCTCCTGCATCGTGTCGCCGTTCGAGGTGCTCTCGAAATAGATGACGTGCTTGTGCACGGGGTCCTTCGCGTCGTTTACGTAGCTGACGAAGTCCCTGATTCCGCCCTCGGCGTAGAACTCGTGGCGGTCCTCGCCCTCGCGCTCGTCGACGAGCACGATCCGCAGGCCCTTGGTCAGGAACGCGGTCTCGCGCAGGCGCTGGATGAGCTGCTCCGACGACCACTCGAGCTCGTCGAACACCTCGAGGTCAGGCAGGAACGTAATCGTCGTTCCCGAGTCCTTCGTCGGCCCGACCTTCTTCAGGTCGGTCGTCGGCTCGCCGCGTGCGAACTCCTGCCGGAAGAGCTTGCCGTCGCGCTGAACTTCGACCCGCAGCCAGGCCGAGAGCGCGTTGACGACCGAGACGCCGACTCCGTGCAGGCCTCCCGACACCTTGTAGCCCTCGCCGCCGAACTTCCCGCCGGCGTGAAGCTTCGTCAGCACGACCGTCACTGCCGGCAGCCCCTGCTCCTTCATCACGTCTGTGGGGATGCCGGAGCCGTTGTCCCGAACGGTGACGGAGTTGTCCGGATGAAGCCTCACTTCGACGAGATCGGCTCGTCCCGCGAGCGCCTCGTCGACCGAGTTGTCGACGACCTCGTAGATCAGATGATGGAGCCCGCGGGCGCCCGTCGAGCCGATGTACATGCCCGGTCGCTTGCGGACAGGCTCGAGGCCCTCGAGCACCGTGATGTCCTTGGCGGTATAGGAAGCTCTAGCCATAAAAAATCCCTGCAATTTAGAAGAATTGCAGGTGTTGTCAGTCTACCAGAAGAAGCGGTCGGCAGCGGCCCTCGCAAGGCTCGCCGCAGCCGCCTTTGCAACAAGTTCGCGCAGATTCTCGTCCTCGATCTGCGCGGCGAGCTCGGAGGCTCGTTCGACGTCGTCCGGGCTTGGCGCCGGGACGGCTCGATCCGGTGTCGCGGAGGCCTGCGGCGGGGCCTCGGGGAGCTTGCCGGGGCCGAAGCGAACCGCCCGCGGAGCCGCGTCGCCGAGGGCCTCGCGAAAGCGCCCGAGGAGCTCGGGAGCGAGCTGCGTGAGCTCGAATGCCCACGCGGATCCCGAGGTCGCGACGTGCAGCGTGCCGTCGCGGCCGAGGCGGGACGGCCAGGCGTTGCGGGCGATCTGCTCGCCGACGAGGCGTGGCCAGGCGGCAACCAGCTCGGTCATTCCGGCCGCGGCCGGGCCGAAGCGCTCGAGCTCGCGCCTGACATCGCTGCCGATCTTCTTCACGCGGCGCTCCGAGCCGTGCCGGGCGCGACCTCGATCAGCTGGGCGGGCTCCGCCGGCAAGGCTGACGCCGAGGACGACGTGACGAGCGCCTGCGTGCCCGCCTCGATCCGCTCCGCAAGCGTCCGGCGACGGCTTTCGTCGAGCTCCGAGAGGACGTCGTCGAGCAGGAGCAGCGGTGCCGCGGGCCCTCTCGCCGCCAGCAGCTCGGCCTCCGCCAGGAGCAGCGAGAGCACGGCCAGGCGCTGCTCGCCCTGCGAGCCGAACCGCCGCAGCTCGCGGCCGGCGGCGGCAATCGCGAAGTCGTGCCGGTGCGGGCCGAGGCCTGTCGTGCCGCGCTCGAGGTCCTCGTCGAGCCTTGCTTCGAACGCAGCTAGCTCCGGCGGCTCGCCCTCGTAGCGCAGATCCGCGGCCTGGAGGTCCAGCGCGGCCGCCTGCGCGGTGAATAGCGGTGCGAGCTCGCGGGCGACCTCCGTTCGCAGCTCGACGAGCTGCGCGCCGAGATCCACGGCCCGCCGCGTCCACGGCTCGAGCGCATCCCGCGTCGAGGCGCCGATCGCGGTGCGGCGGAGCGCCGCGTTCCGCTGCGCGATCGCAGCGGCGTATTCAGCAGGCAGCACGGCGCGAGCCGGAAGGAGCCGGCCCGCGGTGCGGTCGAAGTACGCCCGGCGCGCAGACGGCCCTCCTTTGACCACCACGAGCCGATCGGGCGTGAAAACGAGCGTCGCCAACGAGGTGCGCAGCTGCTCTGCCGCCCGCAGCGATGCGCCGTTGAGCCGTGCCTGCTTCGCCTCTCCGGGCCGGAGAGTCACGTCGACGTCGACCGGTGCGTCTCCGCGCCGGCCGTGCAGCGAGATCCGCGCCGCGTCACAGCCGAACCGGACGAGCTGCGCGTCGGTCCGCGTGCGCGGCGAGAAGCCCTGCGTGCCGACGTGCAGCGCCTCGAGCAGGTTCGTCTTCCCCGCCCCATTCGGCCCCACTGCGAGGACGAGCCCAGGCTCGAGCTCCAGCTCGAGCGCCGGGTAGGAGCGAAAGTCGCGAAGCGTGACCTGGCTGACGATCAGCCCGTCTGAGGCGCCGCTTGCGGTGCCGCCCTCAGGCCGCGCGGGCTCTGCCCGCGGGGCCGTCTGAACTGACCGGTCGACCCGACGGGATTCACCGTAGCCGCCCTGAGCCCGCTTGCGGTGCCGCTTCCAGGACGGACGGGCTCTGCCCGCGGGGCCGTCTGAACTGACCGGTCGACACCTTTCGATTCACCTACCCCGCCAATCGGATGGGCATGATCAGGTAGGAGAAGTCCTCTTCGTCGGCGCGGATGAGGCCGGGCCGCAGCGGACTGATCAGCTTCAGCTTCACCTCGTCGGACTCGACTGACTCGACCCCATCGCGCAGGAACTCGGGGTTGAAGCCGATCTCGAGCTCCTCACCGGTGAACGCGATCGGCAGCGCCTCGCGCGCCTCGCCGACATCCTGCGTCTGCGCCGAGACAGTCACCTCGCCGCTCGCGAAGCGCAGGCGAAGCGGCGAGTTGCGCTGCGCCATCACCGACGTTCGCCGAACCACGTCCAGGAACTCCTCGCGGGGGAGCGCGACCTCGTGCTCGAACGTCTCCGGGATCAGCTGCTTGTAGTTCGGGAACTGCCCGTCGATGCGGCGGCTCGTCAGCCAGACGTCGCCCGCGTTGAAGAGCACGTGATTTTCGTGCACGCCGATGCGAAGCTCGTCGGCGTTGGCGGCGAGCCGCGAGAGCTCTGCGAGCGCGCGCGCCGGCACGATCGCCTCCAGCTCCGGCGCTTCGCCCTCGAGCTCCGTCTCCTTTACGGACAGGCGGTACGAGTCCGTCGCGGCCATCACGAGGCGGCTGCCCTCGAAGCGCACGAGGATCCCCGTCAACACGGGCCGGGACTCGTCGCGCGAGGCTGCCCGCGACACGCGCGCGACCGTTTCCTGGAACGCGGCACGGTCGACCGCGAACGTCTCGGTGCCTTGAACCTCCGGGAGCTTGGGGAAGTCCTCGGCGCTGTAGGTATGCAGCCGAGACGCGGAGGAGCCGCTGGTCACCTCGAGCACAGCTTCCTCCGGCTTCTGCTCGAGCGTGACGTCGCCCTCGGGAAGCAGCCGCGCCAGGTCGACGAGCAGCCGTCCGGGGACGACGACGGAGCCGCCGCCCTCCACCTCTGCTTCGAGCGGCAAGCGCAGCGACAGCTCCATGTCTGTCGCCGCGAGCTCGACGCGACCGTCGTCGGCGCGAACGAGGATCCCGGACAGAACCTGCACCGTCGAGCGCGTCGAGACCGCACGCGACACAGCCCCGAGCGCGGTGACGAGGTCGTCTTTCGGAATGGAGATCTTCATCGAGGCTCCGAGTGCAGTTTCTATCTCAACCATTAGAAAGAGATTCTTTCGTAGTAGTCATAGGGAGTGTGGAGGACGGGGAAGACGGGTGCAGCCGGGTCTGCGAGCCGCATGGCGCTGGGGACGCGCTCGGTGGAGAACGAGCAGTTTCGAACAGGCTCCAGAGGGTAGGCCAAGAAATTCACAGATTCAGCGCGTTTGCTTGATCCGCGCAGTCAACTCTTGCACGAGGTTGTACACAGAGCGGTCCT
>JBKPFD010000197.1:0-13501 GCA_046729155.1 Actinomycetota bacterium | reverse complement strand
CCTCAACCCAGTCAGCGCCTTCGTGATCCCGTCCGAGATCGGGCAGATGTATGCGAAGGACGGGCAGCAACCGCCGGTGACCGGGTGGACGGGGCTCTGGCTCTTTCCCGGGGCGATCCTGATCATCCCGGCGATCGTCTGGTTCGTGAAGGTCCAGGGCGCCCTCAATCGGTACTGGGAGTCGAAAGCTCCCGCAACGGAGCCGGCGGCCGCCCCGGCCTGAGCTACCCCGCGAGATAGCGCTCTAGCCAGGCCTCCGTCTCGCGGTCGGAGCGGAGGCGAACAGCAGGCAGCGCTGCCAGGCGCTCCTCGTATTTGCTGCGACGGCCGCGGTGCGTCGTGACCGCCCAGACGAAGAGCGAGTTGCGACTGAAGAGCGCGCCGCGCCACGTCTCCCGGTTCCCGCCCCACAGCTCCTCGCCCTCGCGGATTCGGCGAACCGTTCGCACGCAGAGCCGGCCGAGCACCGTGCGCAACGGCGGGTCGAGCCACACGACGAGATCGGCCTGCTCGAGGACGAGATCGCCGAGCTTGCCGTGGTAGCCGCCGTCGACGACCCAACCGTCCGCGCTCAGTGCTCGTTCGACGCGTTCCCGGAACTCGTCCGCGCTCGGCTCGCTCCAGCCCAAGCCCCAATGCAGCGCGTCCAGCTCGACGTGCGGCACACCGTGGTGGTCGGCGAGCCGCCTTGCCACCGTCGTCTTGCCGGAGCCGGTCGTCCCGACGACGGCGATCTTCGGGGCCACGCTACGGCGTGAGCCGGTAGAAGCGGTAGAAGTCGTTCGCGATCGGGAGCACCTCGAAGCCGGCGAACCCAGCCTCCTCGGCGTAGCGCCGCGCAGTGCCCGTCCGCATAACCGTTCCGGTTCCGGCGGCCCCCTCGCCGACCATGCCTACCGGCAGGCAGTGGAGGATGCTGAACCCGTAGTACATGCGCTCGACGTCGTCGCCGAGCGCTGGAAAGGCGTCCGCGACGCGCTCGTCGGCGACGATCATCGTCCCGCCCTCTGCCAGAAGGCCGCGGCAGGCGCGCAAGACGTCGACGGGGTAGGACATGTCGTGCAGCGCCTCGTGCAGGTAGACGAAGTCGTACTTGCCCTGCAGGCCGGGATCGGCTGCGTTGCGCAGGTGGAAGGTGACGCGGTCCCGGAGCCCGCTGCCCGAGAGGTTCTCCTCGGCGGCCTCGATCGACGCCTCGTCGAGGTCGATCCCGTCGACCTGTACCTTCGGGTAGGCGCGCGCGATCGCCATCGACGAGTAGCCCTGGCCGCAGGCGACGTCGGCTACCCGCGCGGGCGGGTCGGCCTGGAGACGCTCGTGGACGTCGGGCACGGCCGGCAGCCACTCGCTCCCGAGCAGCTTCTCGAACAGCGGGCGCGTGAACTCGGCCTGGCCCTCGTGCAGGTCGGCGCCGTAGTCGCCGTACGGGACACCGTCACCGGTCCGGAACGCCTCCAGCACCGCGTCGATCGGGCGTACGCAGGCGACGAGGAGCTTCCCGAACGGCGCGACGTAGTTGAGGCTCGTCTCGTCGAGGAGCGCCTCGTCGTGCCCGGGCGGAAGGCTGTAACGGCCCTCGTCGTCGATCTCCAGGAGCCCGGTCGTCGCCTGCTGCTCGAGCCACTCGCGGACGTAGCGCTCGTTCAGCCCGGCCGCCTCGGCGAGCTCGGCGGACGAGACGGGCCCGCGATCGGCGAGCGTGCGGTAGAGCCCGAGTCGGGCGCCGATGTACACCGACGCCACGTCCATCGCGCCGAGGGTCGCGCCGAACAGCCGCTCTACGAGCGCGTCGCGACGCTCCGACGGTTCCGCCGTCGCCATCGCGCTACTCCGCGGTGTCGATCTGGGCCTTCTGGAGCTTGCCCGAATAGTCGACGTAGATCGACTTCCACTCGGTGAAGAAGTCGAGCGCCGCCTGCCCGGCCTCGCGGTGGCCGTTGCCGGTGTCCTTCACGCCGCCGAACGGAAGGTGCACCTCAGCCCCGATAGTCCCCGCGTTGATGTACGTGATGCCCGCCTTCAGGTCGCGCATCGCGCGGAACGCGCGGTTGACGTCCCGCGTGAAGATCGAGGACGAGAGGCCGTATTTGATCCCGTTCGAGACGCGGATCGCCTCGTCCACGTCGCCGACCTTGATGACCGCCGTCGTCGGGCCGAAGATCTCCTCCTGCGCAATGCGCATCTCCGGGTCGACCTCGCCGAAGATCGTCGGCCGGTAGTAGAAGCCTTTGTCGAGGCCGTTGCCGGATGCGACCTCGCCGCCGGTGAGGAGCTTGGCGCCCTCGTCCCGCCCGATCTCGGTGTACGAGTGGATCTTCTCGAGAGCCGAGCGGTTGATCACGGGCCCCACGTCCGTGTCCTCATCCCAGCCGACGCCGAGCCGCAGCTTCTCGGCCTCGCCGACGAGGCGGGAGACGAGTTGGTCGTAGACCGCCTCGTGCGCGATGACGCGGCTCGCGGCCGTGCAGCGCTGGCCGGACGTGCCGAACGCCGACCAGACGATCCCTTCGACCGCAAGGTCGATATCGGCGTCGTCGAGGACGATGATCGCGTTCTTGCCGCCGAGCTCGAGGTGGACGTGCTTGAGCCGGTCGGCCGCGGCCTTCGTCACCGCGACCCCCGTCTCGCGCGACCCGGTCAGCGTGATCACCGGCACGTCCGGGTGCGTGACGATCGCGTTGCCGACCTCTCCCCCGCCTCCGTGCACGACGTTGACGACCCCCGCCGGGACGCCGGCCTCGGCGAGCAGCTCGACGAACCGCTCGCCCAGCGCCGGAGTGTCCGTCGCCGGCTTGAAGACGACGGTGTTGCCGCAGACGAGCGCCGGGAGGATCTTCCAGGACGGGATCGCGATCGGGAAGTTCCACGGCGTGATGACGCCGACGACCCCGATCGGCTGGCGAACGCTCATGTTGAACTTGTCGCGGAGCTCGGACGGCGTCGTTTGGCCGAACAGGCGCCGGCCCTCGCCGCCCATGTAGTAGGCCATGTCGACGGCTTCCTGCACGTCGCCGCGCGCCTCGGGCAGCACCTTGCCCATCTCGCGCGTCATCAGCTGCGCGAGGTCCTCCTTCTGCTCGCCCAGCAGCTCGCCGAAGCGGAACAGGATCTCGCCGCGCTTAGGCGCGGGCACGAGACGCCAGTCCTCGTACGCGTCCATGGCGGCGGCGACGGCGCGGTCGACGTCCGCAGCGCCCGACTTCGGAAACACGGCCAGCCTCTCCCCGTTCGCGGGGCTCGTGCTCTCGAAGGTCTCGCCGCTGTCGGCGTCGACCCACTCGCCCGCGATGTAGTTCTGGAAGCTCTTTGTGCCGAGGGTCGCCACGAGCGCGATTCTAGTCCTGGCCCTCCGGCGCGTCGGCGGGGAGGAACGTCCCGGGCGCGCGAGGTCGGCGGCGATCGCGTGTCTCGCGCTTGCCGCCCATCTCGCGCAGTCGCGACGTACGCCGGTCGGGGCCCGTCCGCCGGTCGATGATCACCTCGACGTTCGGGTTGTCCTTGTAGTACTCGACCATCTTGTCGTAGAGCTCGTCGGCGAGCTCTTGCGGGATTACGCAGTAGATCATCCTCTACCGATTGTAGGACGGCCGCGGGGAGTCGATCCGGACACGTCCGGGGTCAGACGCCGGACATGGCCCGCATTCCTCCAGGAGCAGGCGTTTTCCCCTTGTGACGGACATGTCCGGGGTCAGACGCCGGACATGGCCCCTAGAGACGGGCGATCTCCGGGACGACGCGGCCGTCGCGCTCGACGCGCGCGTTCCACGCCGTGAACGAGGGCTCGAGCTCGCCCAGCTCGTGGCCGCGGCCGGCCAGCCGAACGGGCTGAGCGGAGTCCGGCAGCACGCGGTACTGGTACCAGGAGATCTCCCACGCGACGGTGACGACGACCTCCGTGTTCAGGCCGGAGAGCGGCACGACGCTCACCCGCGGGTCGCCGAGGCTCTTCGCGATCCCGCCGACCGTGCGCCGGTACGGGCTCGCGTTGAAGAGATCGGCGGCCTCGACCATCGCGCGCTCCGGGTCGGAGAGCCGACGGAGGATCGGCTCGGGGGCGACGGTTTCCTCAGGGGCCGAGCGCCGCAGGTCCAGGAACGCCGCCAGGCCCACCTTGCGCCGCGGGCGCTCCTCGGCGACCGTCGGCGTCGTCGGGCTGCCCTCCTTGCGCCAGCCCTGCTCGGCCGCGATCTCCTGGCAGAGCGAGCAGACGTCGACGAAGTCCTGTCCGTCTGGGGCGTATCGGATCGGCTCCTCGCCGACCAGGAGCGTGCGCTCGCAGATTGCGCAAGTCGGCGCAGTGAGGGTTCGCGAGGCGCGCATAGCCCGCGACTATAGCCCACCTCTGCGCGAACTCCACCCCGGCTGCTACGGTCTCATTGTGTTTTACATTGTAAGTAGCCGACAGGCGGAGTGAGCCCTCGAAGGATCCCCCACTCGGCGCGCAGCCGGCGGCGCCTCGGCCCCGGGCGCTGGCGAGTCCATGCCCGGCTCGAGCGCTTCACCGAGCCGGCCGTCCTGCTCCTCCTTCGCGACAAGCCGGCCCACGGGTACGAGCTCCTCGAGCAACTCCCGGAGCTCATGCCCGGCGACCGCGCAGACATGGGCAACCTCTACCGCATCCTGCGCTCGCTCGAGCGCGAGGGCCTCGTCTCGTCGACCTGGGACGACGAGGCGCCTGGCCCGTCGAAGCGCATCTACGAGCTCACCGAGTCAGGCCGCAAGGTGCTCGACCTGTGGGTCGGCGCCTTCAAGAAGGTCGAGCAGCAGATCTCGAAGTTCACCAAGCGTTACGAGCAAGGGAGGGGGTGAACACATGCACCACGGACGCAGACGATTCGGTCGCCGCGGCGTCGGTCACCGCTGGTACGAGCCCGAGCGAGTGCTCGAGCGGCTCGAGGAGTACCAGCGCGACCTCGAGCAGGAGCTCGCAGACGTCGCCGACCTCATCAAGCGACTCAAGGAGTCACAGCCCCAGACGGCAAGCGTCTAGGGCGGCGAGCCGAGAGGCCGGGGCCGCCTAGACCTTGGCCTCTTCGCGCTCCTTCTTGCTCTCGTCGATCAGCTTCTGCGCGACGTGGCTCGGAACCTCGTCGTAGCGCAAAAACTGCATGTGGTAGTCGCCGCGGCCACCCGTCATCGACGTCAGCGCCTGGGCGTACGTGAGCATCTCCGCCATCGGCACCTCGGCCTTGATCTGCGTCATGCCGCCCACGGGCTCCATGCCCTGCAGGCGACCGCGGCGCGAGTTGAGGTCGCCGTTGACGGAGCCGACCGTGTCGTCCGGAACGGTTACGTCGACCTCCATGATCGGCTCGAGCAGCACCGGATCCGCCTGCTCGTAGGCGTGCTTGAACGCCATCGAGCCCGCGATCTTGAACGCCATCTCCGACGAGTCGACGGTGTGGTACGAGCCGTCGACCAGCTGCACGCGCACTCCCTGGACGGGCGCGCCGGCTAGCTCGCCCTTCTGCATTGCCTCCTGGATGCCCTTGTCCACGGCAGGCCGGAAGCCCTGCGGGATCACGCCCCCCACGATCTTGTCGACGAACTCGTAGCCGGTGTGCCCCTCGATCGGCTCGAGCAGGACGTGGCAGTCGCCGAACTGGCCGCGGCCGCCGGTCTGCTTCTTGTAACGCCCGTGTCCCTTGGCCTCCTTGCGGATCGTCTCGAGGTAAGGCACCCGCGGCTGCCGCAGGTCGACCTCGACGCCGAACCGTCGCTTCAGCCGCTCGACGGCGACCTCGACGTGCATCTGCGTCATCCCGGAGAGGAGCTGCTCGCCGGTCTGGGGGTCGCGGCGCAGGACGAGCGTCGGGTCCTCCTCGCTCAAGCGCCGTAGCGACTGCGCGACTTTCTCCTCGTCGCCCTTCGCCTTCGGCGAGATCGCGAAGCTCATCACCGGCTCGGGGAAGTCGAGGCTCGGCACCTCCATCTCGCGGTCGGCATCGAGGAGAACGTCGCCGGTCATGACGTCCTTGAGCTTGGAGACGGCACCGATGTCGCCCTCCCCGAACTCCTGCGCCGACTCGTGCTCCTTGCCCTGCAGCGCGAGCAGCTGCCCGACACGCTCCTTGCTGTGCGTCCGCGGGTTGGCCAGGTTGGAGTCCGAGGCGATCGTGCCACGGAGGACGCGGAAGACGTTGATTCGCCCCGCGAACGGATCGGCCACGGTCTTGAAGACGAACGCGGCGGTACCGTCGCCGTCGACGCTGACCGGCGGGCCCTTCTTCGCCGGCGAGGGCACGCCCTCGACAAGCAGGTCGAGCACGGCGGTCGTGCCGAGGTTCTTCGTCGCGACGCCGCAGGCGACAGGAAAGAGGTCACCACGGGTGACGGCAGCCTTCAACGCCGCGGCCACCTCGTCGGCGCCGAGCTCCTGGCCCTCGAGGTAGCGCTCCATGAGGCCCTCGTCCGTCTCGACGACCGAGTCGAGCAGCTTCTCGCGGTACTCGGCGACCTGGTCGGCCAGCTCGGCCGGGATCTCGCCCGGCGCGCCCTCGCGCTGACCCTCGGGGCTCGTGTACGCGGTCATGTGGAGGAGGTCGACGATGCCGGTCAGCTCGTGCTCGGCGCCGATCGGCATGTGCACCGCCACGCATTGCGCGCCGAGCAGCGAGCGCAGCTGCTCGAGCGTGCGGAAGAAGTCGGCGCGCTCCCGGTCGAGCATGTTCACGAAGACGACGCGCGAAAGCCCGAGCGCGTCCGCGCGCTCCCAGTTCCGCGTTGTCTGCACCTCGACACCCATCACGCCGCTGACGGTGACGAGCGCCCCCTCGACGACGTGCAGCGCGGCGATCGCGTCGCCCTGGAAGCTCGGCTCTCCGGGCGCGTCGACGAGGTTGATCTTCCGGCCCTGCCACTCGAGGTGGCAGAGCGACGCGGAGATCGACATCTCGCGCTGCTGCTCGTCCTCGTCCCAGTCCGAGATCGTCGTGCCCTGCTCGACCACGCCGAGACGGTTCGTCGCGCCGGCCTGGAACAGGAGCGCCTCGACGAGCGAGGTCTTGCCGGTCCCACGGTGACCGACGACGGCGACATTGCGGATCTTGCCGGGCTCGACTGCGGACATGCGGGAAAGGCCTCCTGGTTTCGCGGGTCGGGCCGATCTTAGCGGCGCCCCGTCCGGCGACCGGAGGTGCCTACTCGTCGATCCCGCCGCGGCTGCCGGCTCCGGCGAGGCGCGCTTTCAGGCGCAGGATCGCCTTCGTGTGCAGCTGTGAGACGCGCGACTCGGTGACGCCGAGCACCTCGCCGATCTCGCGCAACGTCAGCTCCTCGTAGTAGTAGAGCGTGACGACGAGCTTCTCTCGCTCGGGCAGCCGGGCGATCGCCTCACCGAGGGCCTCCTTCAGCTCCGTCTGCGCGAGCGCCGACTGCGGCTCCGGGCCCTGCGTGTCCTCGATCGTGTCGATGAGCGCAACCTGGTCGCCGCCGGACGACGAGATCGTCCAGAGCTCGTCCAGCGCGGCGATCGACGAGCGCGAGATCTCGGTCAGGCTGTCCTCGAGCTCCTCGTCGGTGATCCCGAGCTTCTGCGCGATCTCCTCGTCGGTGGGCGCGCGGTGCAGCTTGGCCTCGAGCTCCGCGATCGCGCGCTCGATATGCCGGGCACGCGCCCGCACGGAGCGCGGGACCCAATCCATCGCGCGCAGCTCGTCGATGATCGCGCCCTTGATGCGCGCGATCGCGTACGTCTCGAACTTGACGTCTCGGTCGGGGTCGTAGCGCTCGATCGCGCCGATCAAGCCAAGGAGGCCGTAGGAGACGAGGTCGCCCTCATCGACGTGGGCCGGAAGCCCGCTTCCGAGGCGGCCGGCGACGTACTTGACGAGCGGCGCGTACGTGAGGATCAGGCGATCGCGGATCCCCTTGTCACGCGACTTGCGGAACTCCAGCCAAAGGGCCTGGGTGTCCTCGACCTGCGCCACGGCGTAGAGAATACGACCCCTCCGGGTCGGATCCTCAGCGAGCGCGATGCCGAAGCGCCCGGAACGAGAGCGTGAGCAGCCAGAGAGCGATCCCGCCCGCCGCAGCCCCGATGCCCCACACGACGACCTCAAACTCCGCGGAGAACGCCGTGAACGCGACGCCCGCGAAGATCGCAGCGAGGAGCAGGAAGAGCGCGCCGAGCGCGTGTCGTTGGGAGACCGCCACGCGGCGACTCTAGCGGCGGCCTGAGGCGTGCCGTCCTTGTCGATCTCCCCAGCGGGACTGGAGCTACGAGGTTCTCGAGCCGGCCTTAGTGGTCGCCGCGTCCTTCGCCTCGACCTTGGTCTCGTCGGATTGGCCTTCCGCCTCTCCGTCCTGCACGTGCTCGGCGGTGCTGGGGGGCGGAAACCTCTTGTCCGCCGCACCCGCTACCTCATCGACCCGTCCCGCGAGTTCGCGGATGTCGTCCACGAGCCGGGTGCGCTCCTGTCGGATGGCTTCAGTGTCGGCGGTGAGCTCGCGCATCCGTGCTTCCGCCTCGTCCCGCAACGCAGCGATCTCCTTTTCCGTCCGTCGACGGTGCTCACCGACCTCCTTCTTGGCCTGCGCCACCGTTGTCTCTGCCTCGGTCTTCGCGGTCGCAATGATCTCCTCGGCCTCGCCTCGTGCGCGAGCGATGCTGTCGTCCGCCTCCTGGCGAGCCGCGAGAGCGATCTGCTCGGCCGTTTCTCCTGCCCGCTCGAGAACGCCTTTGGTCCGTTCGCCGACCTCGGCGAGCGCCTGCCGGACCGCTGCTTCCGGCGAGCGTGTGGACTCGAGCTCGGCGACCACGTCCTGAACGCGGCGCACATAGGCATCGACGGCGCCGCGATCGTAGCCGCGAACCGCCACCGAGAAGGAGACGTCGCGGATCTCGGCGGGAACGTGTCTGCGCTCGGCCGGGCCCTCGCCTTCCTCATCAGGGGCAAATGGGCTGCTGTCGGCCTGGCTGGGCTCCAGGGGCTCGCCGTTGGCCACGGGACGAGTATGACGCGAAACCGAGAAGCCTGTCGGCCGCGTTCGGCCCGCTCAGGCGGCAGATCCGTCCCGGGCAGCACGTGAAGCCGCTTGCCGCAGTTGAATGGCGAGGTCGCGGAGCTCGCGGACCAGATCACCACGCTCGGCCCAGATGGCATCGGTGTCGGCGCGCAGCTCACGGAGCCATGCGTCCGCCTCCTCGCGCAGGGCCGTGATCTCGTCCTGTACTAGCTGGCGCTCCTCCGCGGCCTCCTTGCGCTGCTCGGCGAGGATTTCCTCCGCCTCGGCCCTCGACTTCGCGACGTGCTCGTGAGCATCGGCCTTCGAGCGATCCGCTTCATCGCCGGCGTGGACGACGACCTTCGCCGCTTCAGCTCTGGCCTCCGCGGTGATCTCGTCCGCTTGCCGCTGCGCGGCGGTGGTGATCTTGTCCGCCTCTGCCCGCGCCTCCTCGAGGATGCTCTTCTGCTGCTCCTCGGCGCGCTCGAGCGCTCGCCGGACCGCAGCCTCCGGTGAACGTGTTGCTTCGAGCTCCGCGATCAGGCGGTTCACGTGTCTGACGTAGGCATCGACTACGCGCCGGTCGTAGCCACGACGGGCTACGGGGAACGTGACGTTGCGGATCTCGGCCGGCATGCGGCGGCGCTGACCTGGCACGACCAAATCCTAGGTACGCGGCGGGCCGAAAGCCTCGGAGACGTCGCGATCGACTCGTGGGCTGAGCTACGCTCACGACGACGCGCGCAATGAGCAGAATCGAGGAATACAGCTTCGGGCGCGTGACGGTCGACGGGCACGAGGAGACGAATGACGTCATCGTGCTGCCCGGCCGCGTCGTGCGCGGTTGGTGGCGCAGGGAAGGCCACGGCCTCGTGCTCGAAGACCTGGACGACGTGCTGGACGAGCTCCCCGAGCGCCTGCTGGTCGGAACCGGCGCGTACGGACAGATGCGCCCCGACCCGGAGACATTGGCCGCGTTGCACGCGCGCGGCGTCGACGTTGAGGTGCTCGAGACCGAGGAGGCAGTCGCCCGTTACGGACAGCTCGACCCGCGGCGGACAGCGGCCGCGCTGCACCTCACGTGCTGACGGCCGCACTGCCGCGCGCAGAGCTCGAGCGCCGAGCCGCCCAGGCCCACGAGCTGCTCGGTGAGCGATGCGTCGTGTGCCCGCGCGGATGCAAGGTCGACCGGCGCGCCGACGTCGCCGGTCTCTGCGCGATCGGCCGCCACGCGATCGTCGCCTCGTACTTCCCTCATTTCGGCGAGGAGGACTGCCTGCGCGGCCGACGCGGCTCGCCGCCCTCGACCGGCTCGACGACCTCGAGTGGTTCCTGCTCGCGCTCCGCCTCGAGCAGACCCTCCGTCCGCATCGCCTCTGGCAGCTCGCCCTCGTCGGCCTCCACGACTACGCGCTGCCGCGGACGATCGCGGAGCAGCTCGGGGACCGCATCCTGCTGGCCCGCGAGGTCGCCGCAGCCGAGATCGAGCTCGTGGTGATCGCGACCGACGTGACCGACGATGCCGACGAGGACGGCACGAACCCGCGCGAGCTCGCGTACTCGTCGCGTAGACGCCGACCGAGATCTTCGCGCAGGCCGTGCTCGCCACCGCCGCGATCAGCGCGCTCGTTTTGCCGCTTCGCGTCGGCGACCGTATCGCGACGGACGGCGGCTGGGCGCGAAACTACCCCCTCGGCCACGCCTACGACGACCCCGAGGTCGAGGCGATCATCGGCTTCCGCTACCTCCCGCGCTACCCGCCGATCGGCGCGGGCAGCCTCGTCCGGCTACGGCGGCGGCTTGCCCGCTTCAGGCGCATCCCGCCGGTGCGCGGCCTCATCTCCGAATTGGAGCGAGCCGAGCAGCGGGCCGCGAACGGCGAGCCCGTGCACCTCGGCGACATGATCGTGCGCCTGATGCGCGTCTCGCTCCTGCGCAACAACGCGCTCGAGGAGCGCTTCGCAAACGAGAAGGACGACTCGATCCGGGAGCTCGCGGTTCTGCGTAGGGACGTCCTCGCCCTCGAGGATGCGCACGTGCGGGGCCCGCGCCGGCGCGCGCAAGCAGCGCAGGCGATCGACGAGCGCTTCGCCGCCGCGCGCTTCCCGTTCCGCTATGACCGGCTCGTGCCGCGCATCACCGTGCACGCCGCAGTCGGAGAGGCCAGCCTCGAGCCGGGCTTTCGCAACCAGAAGCTGTGGACGACGGAAGCGAAGCGAACGCTGATCGCGCGGGGCTACGAGCTCACCGGCCGCGAGCTCGCGCGTCACGAGCAGGCGGTCGCGTAACCAGGCGCGGCCCGGGTCCCGCCGAGACCCGCGAGTACAATCAGTGAGCCGAACCTGTAGGGGCGTAGCTCAACTGGCAGAGCACCGGTCTCCAAAACCGGGGGTTGCAGGTTCGAGTCCTGCCGCCCCTGTAGGACGAAAGCCCCGCCCGTGCGAGGCTTTCGTTGTCGAGGAAGTGAACGGCCTGTGAGCGGCGACGTCAAGCAGGGAACGGGCCGAGCTTTCCGGGGCCTTGCGCTCGTCTTCGTCCTCTCGTTCCTGAACCTCCTCGGCGTAATCGTGGCTGTGACCGCGCTTGGCGGCCTGGAGCCCTGGTCCGCGTGGCAGTTCATCGGCCTGTTCGGCGTGATCGAGGCAGCGTCCGGCCTGGCCAACGTCATCTCGCCGAACATCTGGCGACTCCCGATCGCCGAGCTGCAGACGAGCGGGCGCACCGACGTGCAGTTGGCACCGTCAGCCTTGCTGCTTCCGCACTGGGGCGGCCTCGCCCGCTTTGCTGCCGGACTCGTCTGTCTGGCACTCGCGGCCTGGCAAGAGGGTGTGGGTCTCGCTTCGGCTGGTCTCGTGCCGTTCGTTCTTGCTCTCGCCTGGTGGATACTCGCGATCTCCGCCGTCCTGGCGCGGGCTGGGGTGGCCCGTCCGGATCTCGACGTCGTTCAGTTTGTGGTGCGCTGGGGCGGGCGAGAGAGGGAACTCGTTCCCATCAGCATCAACGCCGCGCTCTTTCAGTTCGTCCTCGGCATCACCACGATCCCCGCCGTGAAGCTGCTCGCGCCATCCACCCTCTACCAGCCGGAGATCGGCCCGTCTGCGAACGCGTTGCTCGTCGCAGTCGTCGTCTCGATCGTGCTAATTGCGCTCGTCTACTCGCTGTGGGCGGGCCGCATCCAGTTGAAGGCTCCACCGGAGCAACAACGGGAGGCCGAGGAGCAGGGCTGACAGACGGAAGACGGGCAGCGCCGATCAAGACGTCTGCGCAGGCACGTGCCTCGGCGTTCGTTGCAACATTCACGGCATGGCCGCAGCAGACTGCGTCTTCTGCCGAATCGTCGCGGGCCAGGAGGAGGCGAGCGTCGTTCACGCGGACGAGCGGACGGTCACCTTCATGGACATCCAGCCGGTCGTCCAGGGCCACATGCTCGTCGTGCCGCGGACGCATGCGGCGCGACTTGCGGAGCTCGACCCAGATGAGGGCGCGCGACTCTTCCGCGTCGGCCAGCTCGCCGCCGCGGCACTCTACGCCTCGAGCCTCCGAACTGAGGGCGTGAACTTCTTCGTAGCGGACGGCGAAGCCGCGGGCCAGGACGTCTTCCACGTTCACGTGCACGTCATTCCGCGCTTCGCGGGAGACGGCTTCGGGCTGCGTTTGCCAGACGATTGGGTCGTGCGCCGGCGCCCCGAGCTCGACGACGCGGCCTCGCTTCTCCGCGAGAGCTGGCCGTCCTGAGATCTGACTCAGCCCTGGTTGACGAAGGCGACGATCTCGGCGAGACCCGGCGAGTAGCCGTCGGTCGTGTCGACGTCGATCGACGGCGCGGCCGCGGACACTCGGTCGAAGGATTCGTACGCGCGTTCCCAGTCATCCGGCTCCGTGCCGATGATCGTGCCGTGAGCCTTCCGGCCGCCGGCGGCCAACCGCCGCTGGTACCGCTCGTACGCGACCGTCGCGTCGACGTGGCACTGGACGATCTGCAGGCGCGCAAGCTCGGCAAGCGGTTCCAGTCCCTGCCGCCACATCCGGTCCTGGAACGCGGCCTCCGCGACGACCGTCACGCCGCCGTCGAGCAATACCCGCAGGACGTCGAAGAAGAGCGGGAACGTCCGCTGTGTCAGGGGATCGCCAGCCGCGGCCTGGAACTCGCCGCCGTGCGCGTGGACCATCCCTTCCTTGATCTCGTCGCGGCAGACAGCCGGGCAGGGGATGGTCGCCGCGAGCGCGTGAGCGAGAGTCGTCTTGCCGGAGCCCGGCGGGCCGCTGACGACGACGAGCGTCGGCTTGTCGGCCATGCCTCTACTACTTTTTGTTCTTCGGCTTCTGCTGGCCCGGCGGACCGGTGTGCTCGTGGTTCCGGTCGCCGTGGCCCCAGCCGGGGCGTGACTCGCGGTCGCCTCCCTTACCGCGATCGTCGCCCGGGCGCGCGATTGGCGGCGGAGGCGGGGGCGGAGCCGGCGGCGGCGGTTGTGGGGCCGGCGGCGGGGCAGGCGGAGGCGGCGGAGCCGGGGCAACGGGCGGAGGCGGCGGAGCGGGCTTCGGAGCGGGCTTGGGC
>JBKPFD010000196.1:0-1714 GCA_046729155.1 Actinomycetota bacterium | reverse complement strand
GATCGGTCCCAACAAGCTCGGCGGCGACCGGGTCCTGCAGGCGGTCAGTCGTTACGGCCTGATGCGCCGCACCGAATACAAGGAGTACGTCGCCGTGAACAAGCTCGCCGGGCTCTATCGCGGCGCGGCCGCGCTCGTGTTCCCGTCGCGGTACGAAGGGTTCGGGTTCCCCGTCGTCGAGGCGATGGCCTCGGGCACGCCGGTCGTCGCGACCACTGCGGGCGCCATCCCCGAGATCGCGGGGGACGCCGCGGTCCTCGTCGAGCCGGGCGA
The DNA here is from genome assembly GCA_046729155.1 of Actinomycetota bacterium. Taxonomy (GTDB): domain Bacteria; phylum Actinomycetota; class Thermoleophilia; order Gaiellales; family Gaiellaceae; genus VAXT01. Next base: position 1,441 of record JBKPFD010000196.1, on the reverse strand, counting down.
CCCGGTCGCGCTGGCAGGCGGGATCGAGCGTGCGATCGCGGACCGGGAGCGGCTCGTCGCGGCCGGCCTGGAGCGCGTGCAGCGCTACCGATGGGATGAGACGGTGCAGCGAACGCTCGAGGTCTACAGGGAGCTGGCGTGAGCGTCGCCGGCGTCGTCGTCACGCACGGAGTCGATCCGGACTTGCCCCGCTGCCTCGCCGCGTTCGGCCCGCAGGTCGACGAGCTCGTGGTCGTCGCCAATCCGCCTGCGCCGGCCGTCGACGCGAAGCTGGTCGTCAACGAGCGGCCGTTCGGCTTCGCCGCGAATGCGAACCGCGGCATCGCCGAGACCACGGCTCCGTTCGTCGTCGTCGCCAACCCGGACACCGAACCGCAACCGGATGCAGTCGGGGTCTTGCGGGACTTTGCGGCCGCCAACACCCGCTGCGGCGTCGCAGGGCCGCGGATGCTCAACGCCGACGGCTCCTGGCAGGCGTCGCGTCGCCGGTTCCCGACCGTCTCCGGGACGATCGTCCGGCGAACGCCGCTGCGGCTGCTCAGGCGTCCGCAGGAGCGCCAGCGCAGCCACTACCTGCTCGACGAGCGACCCGACGAGCCCGTGCAGGCCGACTGGATGCTCGGGGCGTTCCTGCTCCTCCGCCGCGAGATGCTCGACGAGCTCGGCGGCTTCGACGAGGGCTACAGGCTCTACGGCGAGGAGATCGACCTCTGCTACCGCGCGGCGCGGGCCGGCTGGGAGCGCTGGTACGTGCCCGGGGCGATCGTGCGGCACACGCACGCCGCGGAGACCGACCAGCGGTTCCTGACGCGAAGGACGCTGTGGCACTGGCGCAGCATCCTCCGCTTCGTCCGCAAGCATCCCGAGCGCCTGCGCGCGCTGTAACCTCGCCGCGATGTCCGAAGCTCCCCAAAAGCATGTGATCGACGTCGAGCGCCTCGTCGACGAGCTCAAGGAGCGCGTAGCGAGGGAACGCGCCGCCGGGGCCTACGTGGACGATCTCTCGGGTATCCAGCTCGAGGTGCCGCGGCCCGAACGCGAGCCCGAGCTCGCGCAACAGTTCGATCTCGCCGGCGACACTCCGCGCGTCCGCTTCCGCCCCGAGCTCGGCTTCTCATCGAAACCGGTCATCGGACCGGTGATCACACTAGTCAAGCGGTTCTTCCTGCGCCTCTTGCACTTCGTGCTGGACGATCTCGCGCGTCAGGCCGACGCGGCGGTGCGGCGGCTCGAGGAGGCGCTCGCGGCGCAGATGTCCGCCCTCGCCGCCGAGACGGCCGCCCGCGAGCGACTCGACGCCGACCTCCGCGTCGAGCTCGAGCAGATCCAGGGCGACCTCCGCAGCGCGAGGGCACAAATCACCGCCGAGGTCGGCGCACGTGAGGCCGTGCAGGTCAACGTCCGCGACGTCGCGACGCGTCTCGCGCGACTCGACGAGCAC
>JBKPFD010000195.1:0-5713 GCA_046729155.1 Actinomycetota bacterium | reverse complement strand
ATGCAGCACGAGGCCGGGGCGATAGTCGAGCGCGGGCGCGGTGACGTCGAGCTCGGCCCGGGGCCGGGCGTCGGCCTCCGGAAAGACCTCGGCGAGCGCGGTCCCGAGCTGACCGCCCGCGCCGGTGATCAGGACGCGGCCGCGTCCCTCGCCGAGAGGGTCGGCGATCTCGTGCTCCACAGGTCGACGACGCGGGGATCGTCCCACGGCACTTCGTGCTCGTCCGGGTCGTCCGGGTCGTACTCCTCGGTCACGTGGTAACAGAACAGGAGGTCGGTCAAGGCCTCGAAGCCGTGCGCGCAGCGACCGGGCACGTAGATCGCGACCGGGTTCTCGTCGCCGATGTCCTCCGTGAACGTCTCGTCCGTCTCGAGATCGAGGACGACGACGCGCGCGCTCCCCTCGACGCAGACGAAGAGATCGTCCTGGCCGCGCTCGTGGTAATGAAGGCCGCGGATCGCTCCCTGCCTCGAGAAGGAGACGTTCGTCTGGCGCATCGGCTTGTCGTGCCAGCTCGCGCGGTTGATCTCGACCAACCATCCGCGCTCGTCCTCGAATCTCCGCAACGGAATCCGGCGGATGCCCTCGATCACCGGTTCGCCCCGTGCTCGCGGACGTAGTCGTTCACGGCGTAGTAGGCCTCGATCGACTCGCCCGCGTCGCCCCAGAAGCCCTCGACGATGTCGTACTGCATCTCGCCGCGGTCGATGTACCAGTTGTTCACGTCGGTGATCTCGAGCTCGCCGCGGGCGGACGGCGAAAGCGTCGGCAGGAACTCGAAGACAGCGGCGTCGTAGAAGTAGAGGCCCGTGACCGCGTACTCACTCGGCGGGCTCTCGGGCTTCTCGTGGATGCGGAGGACGCGGTCGCCGTCGAGCTCGGCGACGCCGAGGTGGCGCAGGTGCTCGGGGTCCTCCTCGCGCGAGAGTACGATCCGGGCGCCGCCCTCCTGCCGCTCGAAGTTCTCGATCGCCGGCCTGATCGAGCGCTCGAACACGTTGTCGGCGAGCATGACCAGCAGGCGGTCGCCGCCGGCGAACCGCTCGGCGAGGCCCAGCGCGTCGGCGATTCCCGCCTCGCGCTCCTGATACGCGTACGAGAGCCGGTCTATCCCGTGCGCGTGCCCGTCGCCGAGCAGACGCAGGAACTCGCCCGCGTGCGTGCCGCCGGTGACGACCATGATCTCGGTCACCCCGGCGCGGACGAGCGCCTCGATCGCGTACTCGACCATCGGCCGGTCGTAGATGGGCAGCAGGTGCTTGTTCGTGATCCGCGTCAGCGGGTGAAGGCGGCTGCCGACGCCGCCGGCGAGGATGGCGCCCTTCATGACCGCGTGATGCTACTCACGCCCGGCGCCCCTCCCTGAGAGAGGCGCGCCGGGCGGAGATTCGTTCCTAGCGGCCCGCCGGCCGCAAAGCCGGGGCCGAGACAGTCTCCTTCGGAGCGAGCGGCGAAGGCTCGACGCGCACGATCCGTGCGATCCACTCGGGCAGCCACCAGTTCCAGCGACCGAACATCTTCATGATGCTCGGCACGAGCAGGGCCCGGATGATCGTCACGTCGATGATGATCGCGGCCGCGAGCCCGAAACCGAACTGCTGCAGGCCGACGATCGAGCCCGCGACGAAGCCCATGAAGGCCGCGAACATGATCAGCCCCGCCGCCGTGACGAGGCGGCCGGTCCGCTGCAGGCCAACTGTGATGGCGGCCTCGTTGTCGTGCCGCTTGTCCCACTCCTCGCGCATCCGGCTGACGAGGAACACCTCGTAGTCCATCGAGAGGCCGAACAGCATCGCGAAGAGGAACACCGGGATCCAGGCCTCGATCTGGTCGAACTGCTGCAGGCCGAGAGCCTCGCCCCAGCCGTATTTGAAGAAGAGGACGAGCAGGCCGTACGCCGCCCCGATCGACAGCAGGTTCATGACGATCGCCTTCAGCGGCAGCAGAACCGAGCGGAAGGCGCGGAGCAGCAGCAGGTAGGTGAGGATCAGCACCGCGAGCACGAGCCACGGGAAGGCGCCGTAGGTCATGTCGATGAAGTCGACGCCGCCCGGAGGCCCGCCGCCGGCGAGCACGTCCACTCCCGCCGGGAAGGCTGCGTTCGGCACGATCACGTCGCGCAGTCGGTCGACGAACTCCTGGCTGTCCGGAACGCCGTACTCGTGCTTGCCGATCGCCTGCACGTGCACGTAGCGGCCGGTCGAGTCGACGAACTGGCCGGGCTGCCCGCCGACGACGTCGGCCACCTCGGCGTCGCCGCGCAGCTGGCCGGTCAGCCGCCCAAGCGCCGCCTTGACCTGCGGGCTGGACGCGCCGTCGGCCCGGCCAGTGTCGATGACGATGTCCGTCGGCGCGATCGCGCCCTCACCGACTGCGGCGGTGAGGACGTTCAGGCCCTGCACGGCCTCGAGGTTCTGCGGGATGCCCTCGTTCGTGCCGGGGCCGAGGTCGAGCTTCGTCACCGGCCACGCGAGCGCGATCAGGATCGCGGCGGTCACGCCCGCGAACGCGAGCGGACGCCGCATGATCGCCGGGGCGAGCCGTGCCCAGAAACCGCGCTCGTTATCGGCCCGCCGCTCGATGACCCGCTTCGGCACGAGCCGGACGCGGTCGAGGCGATCCTCCAGCAGGTAGAGGAGTACCGGCAGCAGCGTCATCGCGGCGAGCACCGAGACGAGCGGGATCAGAAGGCCTGCGAGGCCGAAGCCGCGCATGAACGGCAGCGGCATGAAGAGCATCAACGCCAGGCCGATCGCAACCGCCGTGCCGCTGAAGATCACGGCCCTGCCGGCCGTCTCGAGCGTGCGCGCGACCGCGTCCTCCCTGCTCTTGCCCCCGCGATGCTCCTCGCGGTAGCGGTAGACCATGAGCAGCGAGTAGTCGACCGCGATCCCGAGGCCGATCAGCATGACGAGGTTCTGGAGGTACGTCGACAGGTCCATGAAGTTCGCGAAGACCCAGATGATCCCGAGCGTGACCGGGATCGAGACGAGCGCGAGCATCAGCGGGAGCAGGAAGGCGAGCGTCCCGAACACGAAGATGAGGATCAACATCGCAATCGGGATCGCGATGTAGAGCTCGCCGACCTTCAGGTCCTCCGAGAAGACCGGGTCGAGGTCGTGCTCGACCGCCGACTGACCGGTAATCCAGAGCTGAGCGCCCGGGATTGTGCCGGCGGCGTCTCGCATGTCACCGGTATGGCCCTTTGCGTCTGCGGGCTGAAGCTCCGAGGCGATCGTCGCGCTGACGACGTCGGGCGACACGGCGCGCACGTCGATGACCTTCCCCGTTGGAAGCTCACGCGCGGCCCGCTGCGCAGCCAGACGTGTCTTGGGCACGAGCGAGTCGGCGGATCCCGGCGCGCCCTTGACGACGACGGAGAACGAGCCCTCCGGCTTCTGGCCGAAGCGGTCCTTGAGAATGATCGCGGCATCCTCGCTGTCCGAGCCCGGCAGCGTGAAGCGGTTCGTGAGCAGGTCGGCGAGCCCTGACGAAGCGGCCCCGGCCGCGAGGAACAGGACGACCCAGATGCTGAGGACCATCCAGCGGAAGCGAATCATCGTGCGTGCCCAACGTGCCATTGGAGACTCCCTCCTCCACCTCCAGTTCGACTGTTAGCGACGACTAGGTTAGTGATCACTAGCACGCTCGTCAAATCGGCCGTGGAACCTTGGCGCGCAGGCGGTCAGAACGCCTCGGGGCGCTACCATCCGCCGATGGCGCGCGATCCGATCAACAGGCTCAGAGACGAGATGGAAGAGCTCTTCGCCGACCTCTGGCAGGTGCCCCGCTTCAGCCGCAGGCGCGGCGGCTTCCGCCCGCCCGTGGACGTCTACCGCTCGGAGCGCAGCGGCGAGCTGACCGTCGTGGTCGAGCTGCCGGGGGTCGATCCGCAGCGCATCCAGATCCTCGTCGACGACCAGACGCTGGTCATCGCGGGAGAGCGGCGGCGTCCACGGTGCACCGGCCGCGTGTACCAGCAGATGGAGATCGACTACGGGCGCTTCCAGCGGCAGGTCGCGCTCGGCCCCGGCGTCGACGTCGAGGCCGGCCGCGCGAGCTACCGCCGCGGGGTGCTCACGATCGTGCTCCCGGCGGCGAAGAAGCCGGCGCCCGCGGAGCGAACGGTGATCCCGATCAAGGCGGCAAAGCGATGAGCGAAGTCGACTTCGACGACCAGTTCACGCCGGAAGAGATCGAGGTTCCGCCGACGTTGCCCATCCTTCCGCTGAAGGACACCGTCGTCTTCCCGGACTCGCTGCTTCCGCTCGCGATCGGGCAGGAGCGCTCGATCAAGCTCATCGACGACGCCGTCGCGGGCGACCGCGTGGTCGCTCTCGTCGCCTCGCGATCGCCTGACATCGACCAGCCGGGCTGGGACGACCTGTACGAGGTCGGCACCGCCGCCGTCGTCCAGAAGATGATCCGCGTCCCCGACGGCACCCAGCGCGTCCTCGTCCAGGGCCTGCGCCGCATTCGCCTCGAGCGCCGCGTCCGCGACGACCCCTATCTCGTCGGGGAGTTCGCCGAGGTGCCCGAGGTGGTGCCCGACACGCGCGAGGTGCAGGCGCTCACGCAGACGGCAAGGACGCTCTTCTCGAGGATCATCGGCCTGCTGCCGTACCTCCCGGAGGAGCTCGGCCTCGCCGCCGCGAACGTCGAGGACCCCAGCGCGCTCTGCCACCTGGTGGCCTCGACGCTGCGCCTCAAGACCGAGGAGAAGCAGAAGCTGCTCGAGGAGGCGAACGTCGAGAAGCGCCTGCGCGAGATCGTCGTCATCCTCAACCGCGAGCTCGAGGTCGTCGAGCTGGGCACGAAGATCCAGTCCCAGGTCCAGTCGGAGATGGAGAGCTCGCAGCGCGAGTACTTCCTTCGGCAGCAGCTGAAGGCGATCCAGGAGGAGCTCGGTGAGGGCGACGAGCAACAGGCGGAGCTGAAGGAGCTCCGCGAGCGCGCCGCCGCGGTCGAGCTCCCGGAGGAGACGCGGAAGGCCGTCGACCGCGAGCTCGCCCGGCTCGAGAAGCTCCCGCCGGCCGCCGCCGAGTACGGCGTCATCCGCACGTACCTCGAGTGGATCCTCAGCCTGCCGTGGAAGACCACGACCGAGGACGACCTCGACCTCGAGCGCGCCCGCAAGGTGCTCGACGAGGACCACTACGACCTCGACAAGGTGAAGGAGCGGATCCTCGAGTACCTCGCCGTCTCGAAACTGAAGAACGACCTCTCGGGCCCGATCCTGTGCTTCGTCGGGCCACCCGGCGTGGGCAAGACCTCGCTCGGCCAGTCGATCGCGCGCACGCTCGGCCGCAAGTTCATCCGCATCTCGGTCGGCGGCGTGCGAGACGAGGCAGAGATTCGGGGCCACCGGCGCACGTACATCGGCGCAATGCCGGGCACGATCATCCGGGCGCTGCGCGACGCCGAGTCGAAGAACCCGGTCTTCCTGATCGACGAGATCGACAAGATGGGCGCCGACTTCCGCGGCGATCCGGCCAGCGCGATGCTCGAGGTGCTGGACCCCGAGCAGCACTCCACCTTCCGCGACCACTACCTCGACCTGCCGTTCGACCTTTCGAAGGTGCTCTTCATCTGCACGGCGAACCAGCTGGAGACGATCCCGCCGCCGCTGCTCGACCGGATGGACGTCATCCACCTGTCCGGCTACACGGAGGACGAGAAGCTCGGGATCGCCCGCAAGTACCTCGTCCCGAAG
>JBKPFD010000194.1:0-3830 GCA_046729155.1 Actinomycetota bacterium | reverse complement strand
GTCTGACGCTTCTCTCGGCGCGCTACGAGGGGTTCGACGAGCGGATCGTCGAGCACCTGGCCACGGACCGAGTCTCGATCGGGCCCTACGTGCTCTCCGGCGGAGAGCTGCCGGCGATGGTCGTCCTCGACGCCGTCGCGCGGCGGCTGCCGGGAGCGATCAACGAGGCGTCGGCGATCGAGGAGACGTTCTCGGCGACTCTCGAAGGCGGCTTCGAGTATCCGCACTACACGCGTCCGGCTGAGTTCCGCGGCTGGGAGGTCCCCGACGTGCTCCTCTCGGGCGACCACGCCCGGATCGCCGAATGGCGTCGTGAGCAGAGCAGAGCTAGGACCACGGGGTGAGGAATCCCGTCGACTACCTGACGCGGGGCCTGCCCCGCCAGTGGCGAGTAGCCATCGACTGGGCGGTGACGATCATCGGCGCCGTCCTGATCGTGATCGGGATCAAGGCGTACATCGTCAATCCGTACAGGATCCCGTCCTCATCGATGGAGCCGACCCTGCACTGCGCGCGGCCCGCGACCGACTGCGAGGCGCGGTGGTCGGACCGCGTGCTCGCGAACCGGTTCATCTACCACTTCCGCGACCCGAAGCGGAAGGAGATCGTCGTGTTCGAGACACCCGCCAGGGCGCAGGCGCTCTGCGGTGCGGGCGGCACCTTCGTCAAACGCCTGATCGGACTGCCCGGAGACCGCTGGCGCGAAGAGAACGGCTTCATCTACATCAACGGCCGCCGGCTCGACGAGCCGTACATCGAGGGCGACCGCCGGCCGCTGAACGAGACGATCCCGGAGCGCCGGATCCCGAAGGAGCGCTACCTCATGCTCGGCGACAACCGTGAGTCGTCCTGCGACTCGCGGCGCTGGGGATACGTGCCGCGCGACAACCTGATCGGCCCCGTCTTCGCGGTCTACTGGCCGCCGAAGCGGATCCAGCTGCTGTAGCGATGCGTGGATTCCGGCGCGTCGTGCTCGTGCTGCTCGTCGTCGTCGGGGCCCTTTTCGTCCTCGTCGCTCTGACGTCGAAGACGTATCGCGTGCCGTCGTCGGCGATGGAGCCGACGCTGCACTGCCCGCGGCCGGGGTCGGGCTGCCTCGCCGACACGGCGGACCGGATCGCCGTGTCGCGCGTGCTGTACAAGCTTCGCGACCCGCATCGGGGAGACCTGGCTGCTTTCGACACGCCCGAACGGGCGGAGCTCCTCTGCGGCGCCTCAGGGGTCTACGTCAAGCGGATCGTCGGGCTCCCGGGCGAGCGCTGGCGCGTGCAGAACGGCGTCGTCTACATCGACGGCAAGCGCCTCTCCGAGCCGTACGTCGAGCCGGAGCGCCGCGACAGCGAATCGTTTCCTCCGCGCGAGATCCCGAAGGACCGCTACCTGATGCTCGGCGACAACCGCGAGTCCTCGTGCGACTCGCGCCGCTTCGGGTACGTGGCGCGCGAGGACCTCGTCGGCCCGGTGATCGCGACCTACTGGCCCGTGGAGCGAATCTCGATTCGCTAGCATGCCCTCCGGCCCGCCGGGCTTTTCCTCGCCATGACGAACCCCATCGAGCTACTCGAGCAGCGCCAGCTGCGGTCCGACCTGCCTCAATTCAAGGCGGGCGACACCGTCCGCGTCCACTTCCAGGTGATCGAGGGCCAGCGCCGCCGCGTGCAGGTCTTCGAGGGCATCGTCATCAAGCGGCAGGGCTCCGGCGCGCGCGAGACGTTCACCGTGCGCAAGCAGTCCTTCGGCGTCGGCGTCGAGCGCACGTTCCCGGTGCACTCGCCGAAGATCGAGAAGATCGAGGTGCAGGCGATCGGCGACGTCAACCGCGCGAAGCTGTACTACTTGCGGTCGAAGCTGGGACGAAAGGCGCGCGTCCGCGAGCGCCAGCACACGGGGCCGGTATCCTCGGCCGGTGCCAGAGACGAGCCAGCAGCCGCAGAGGAGGGCGAAGCCGACGCGCCGCCCGAAGAGGCGCCCGAGCAGCGGGCGGAAGAAGGGCTCGAGCCCGGGGATCCTGAGGCCGCGGCTGAGGAAGAGCCGCAGCCAGAGCCCGCCGAAGAGCGGAGCTAGGCTCCTTCGGTTCGATCGGCGGTTCGGCGCACGGCTCGTGGCCGGCGCCGACGAGGCGGGACGGGGATCGCTTGCCGGGCCGCTCGTCGTGGCCGGCGTCCTTCTCGACTACAGCTCGCTGCGCGACCACCGCGTGCGGCCGCTCGCCTCGCTGAACGACTCGAAGCAGGTCGCGCCGGAGGAGCGCGAGCAGCTCTTCCGTGCCGTCGTCGGCTGCGCGGAGCAGATCTCGGTTCAGATCGTCTCGCCCGGCGAGATCGACCGGGTCGGCCTCCATCGCTCGAACCTGAACGCCCTCCGCCGCGCGCTCTGTGCGCTCGCGCCTCCGGCCGAGGTCTGCCTCGTCGACGGCTTCCGTCTCGGGCGGCAGGCTCCCGAGCACTTCGCGGTCGTCGACGGCGACGAGCACAGCGCGGCGATCGCGGCCGCGTCCATCGTCGCGAAGGTCGTGCGCGACCGGTACATGCGGCGAGCGGACGCGCTGTACCCGCAGTTCGGGTTCCGCTCGCACGTGGGCTACATCACGCCGAGCCACTCGCGGGTCGTGCGGGAGCGCGGGCCGTCCGAGATCCACCGCCGCTCGTTCCAGGCGCTCTGTTACCTCAGAGAAGAGGAGCTCGCAGCCCGCTTCGCCGCCGAGGCGGAAGAGGCCGAGTAGCCGCGCGGCGGGCTCGCGGGCCGAGCGCCGTGTGTGCTGGGCTTACCGGCTGCGCGGCTATCGCGTGCTCGCCGAGAACGCCTGGGCCGGTGGCTACGAGCTCGACCTCGTCCTGCGTCGGGGCCGGACGGTCGTGTTTTGCGAGGTGAAGTCGAAGGGCGGCGGCGGTCGCGGCGACCCGCTGGAGATGGTGTCGCCCGAGAAGATGCGGCGGCTGCGGCGCGCAGGCGAGGCGTGGCTCGCGGCGCGGCCGGAGCTGGCGGGCTGCGAGGTTCGGTTCGACGTCGCCGCCGTCCGCTTGGGCAGGGCAGAGCGTGTTGCGAACACCGTCTGACTTCGACTCGGCCTACCTGGCCGGCACCAATCCGCGCGCGCAGTCCGGCTTCCATGGGTCGGCGGAGCGCTGGGAGGCCGCGCGGCGCGGGATCGTGGAGGCGGTCGACGCCGACGGCACGTTCCTCGACGTCGGCTGCGCGAACGGGCTACTGATGGAGTCGGTCGTCGCGTGGTCGCCGTTCGTGCTCGAGCCGTACGGCATCGACTTCGCGCCCGGTCTCGTCGAGCTCGCACGGAGGCGCCTGCCGCAGTGGGCTGACCGGATCTGGCACGCGGACGTGCGCTCATGGGAGCCGCCTTTTCGCTTCGACTTCGTGCACTCGCGGCTCGACCTCGGCGCGTTCGACGAGGTCGTCCGGCTCGGCCGGCGTGTGATCTTCTCGTCGGACGGCAGCTTCCGGCGCCCGGGCTCGCCGCGGGCCGAGCCGGTCGCCGAGCTGCTGAGCGCGCACGGCCTGACCGTGGCCGGCGAGCTCTACCGGGGCTCCGAGGAGCACCAGGTCGAGCTGGCCGTCGCCTGGGTCGACGACCGCTAGCGGCGCCCGCGGCTGACGACGAGGCTGACCCGGCCGCCGACGCGGAGCCTCGTCCCGGCCTTAGGCCTCTGGCTCAGCACACTGCCGCGAGCGCGGGACGACCGGACGTAGCGAACGCTCCCGACCGTGCACCTGGCCCGCCGGACGCGCGTACGTGCGGTTGTCAGACGCAGTCCGATCACGCGTGGCACGACGCAGCGCAGCGGCGGCGGCGGCGGGGGAGGAGGAGGCGGCGG
>JBKPFD010000193.1:0-6086 GCA_046729155.1 Actinomycetota bacterium | reverse complement strand
CACCTCGTCCGGCTCCCCCATCGACACCCAGACGTCCGTGAGAAGGACGTCGCAGCCGCGCACGGCTGCGGCGACGTCCTCGGTGATCGTGATCTGCGCTCCCGTCTCATCGGCGACCGACCGCGCGAGCTCGGTGATCTCGTCACGCGGCCAGAGGGACTTCGGGCTGGCGATGCGGACGTCCATGCCGAGCTTCGCCCCGCCGACGAGGTAGGAGTCGGCCATGTTGAAGCGCGCGTCGCCGAGGTAGCAGAACGTCAGCTCGTTGAGCGGCTTGTCGGCGTGCTCGCGGAAGGTGAGGAAGTCGGCGAGGATCTGCGTCGGGTGCCACTCGTCGGTGAGCCCGTTGTAAACGGGGACGCCAGACCACTCCGCAAGCTCCTCCGCCGTGTCCTGGCCGAAGCCTCGATACTCGATCGCGTCGTACATGCGGCCGAGAACGCGAGCGGTGTCCTTCGCGGTCTCCTTGTGGCCCATGTGCGAGCCGGACGGGCCGATGAAGGTGACGTGCGCGCCCTGGTCGTACGCGGCGACCTCGAATGCGCAGCGCGTCCTCGTCGAGTCCTTCTCGAAGATCAGCGCGATCTCCTTGCCAACGAGCTTCTGCTCCTCGCGCCCCTCGGTCTTGGCCGCCTTCAGCTCGGCTGCGAGGTCGATCAGATGGGTGATCTCCTCTGGGCTGAAATCGGCCAGGCGCAGGAAGTGCTTTCCGCGCAGGTCGATCATCGTGGCCATGCTCCTGCTCCTTTCCTCATGCCTCGCGGACGATTGGACAGGTCATGCAATGGCCCCCGCCGCGTCCGCGGCCGAGCTCCTGGCCGGCGATGGCGAGCACCTCGATGCCGGCCTTGGCGAGCTTCGCGTTGGTTGCCTCGTTGCGCTCGTAGCCGATGACGACGCCCGGCTCGAGCGCGACGACGTTGTTGCCGTCGTCCCACTGGTTCCGCTCCGCTTCGAACTCGTCGCCGCCGGTCGTCACGAGCTTGAGCTCGGAGAGCCCGAGCGCGTCCTGCACCTCCTCGAGGAAGGTCCGCTCGGAGACCTCGGCCTGCACTCCCGTCGGGCCGCCGGGCGTGAACAGGATCGGGAGGACCTGGGACACGACGGGCTCATAGAGCGTGGCGACGTTCCGGTCGCAGAACGTGAACACGGTGTCGAGGTGCATCGCCGCGCGCTCGCGCGGCATGCGCGCGCCGATGATCAGGCGCGCGGCGTCGGCGGCGAACATGTTCTGGGCGAGGATGCTCACGGCCCGGGCGGTGCTGCGCTCGCCCATCCCGACCAGGACGACGCCGTCCCCGACGGGCATGATGTCGCCGCCCTCGAGCCGCGCCGACCCCCAGTCGTAGTCGGCGCCGCCGAACCAGATCTGGAAGCCGGCGTCGCGGAAGCGAGGATGGAACCGGTAGATCGCCTCGACGTTGAGCGTCTCGAGCTGGCGCGCGGGCCAGAACATCGGATTGAGCGTGACGCCGCCGTAAATCCAGGCGCTGGGGTCTCGGGTGAAGAGCTGATTCGGGAGCGGCGGCAGGACGAAGTCGGTCGGTCGAAGCGCAGGACCGATGGCGTTTCGGATCTCGTCGGGGAGCTCCAGGACGGTCACGCCCCCGGTGAGCCGGGTCGCGAGGTCTTCTGACGACATCTCGCCGAGCCAGGTCTCGATCGGCTCGGCGAACATCACCGTGACCTCCTCGGGACGGGCGCGGCGCGACAGCAGCCACTTTCGAGCGTCGCGGTCCTCGAGCGTCTGAGCGAGCAGGTCGTGCAGGAGCAAGACCTCGACTCCGCGGTCGCGCATCAGGTCGACGAAGGCGTCGAACTCCTGCCGCGCGCGCCGCACCCAGATGACGTCGTCGAAGAGGAGCTCGTGGCAGTTGGTCGGAGACAGCCGCTCGTGGGCGATGTCCGGCCGGTGCACCATCACCGTGTGGAGCTTCCCGACCTCCGAATGCCCTCCCAGAACCGCTTCGGTGACGGTGCTCATGCGTTTTCTCCTTTCACGGCTGACGGGCCGAGGCGGCCGGAGCGTCAATCGTGTTTGTGAGCCGGGTGAGGCGTCATCACCCGCGGGAGAGGTTCATCCGGGTGAGCCCCGCCGCGACGGCCTTTCACGTGGAGGGACGAATGACCCAACCGAGTCAGGCGAACGAGCGTCCCGACGCGCGACTCTCTACGCCATGGACATCGGCAACGGGCTCACCGACACGATCCAGTTCGAGGTGCCGGACCTCGCGGCGGCGGCACGCTTGGTGACGCTCCTGCGGCCACGTTGGCGAGTCGTGGTCACCGAGTGCGGACAGGTGGCGCTCGTGAACGTCCACATCAGGTCTTCGGCTCCGCAGTTCGCCCGGCTCCTGCGCTCGGTCGAGGACTGGGTCGCCCGGGAGTCCCTGTGCGCCGTCCGTTTCGAGCTCGACGGCCGCGGCTACGTCCTGGCCGCGGGCGATGCGGACTGGACTGCGGCCCCGTGGGCCGCGGCCGCAGCCTGAGCCTCACTCGGCGAGCGTCAGCGCGAAAGCGAGGCCGAAACCGAGCGCCGTCGCGAGGCCGACGAGCTTTCCGCCTTGCTCGAACGCCTCGGGCATCATCGTGTCGGCGAGCATCGTCAGGATCGCGCCCCCGGCGAACGCGAGCACGAACGCGACGAGGTTGTCCGAGGCGTCGCCGAACAGCGCGTACCCGGCGAGCGACGACAGAGCGGTCACGGCCAGGAGGAGGACCCACAGGCCGAGGATGCGCCGATGAGTCCAACCTGATCTGTCGAGGCCCGTCGTCGCGGCGATCGCCTCGGGGAGGTTCGACAGGAAGACAGCCGCGATGACTGCGACGCTCACGTCGCCGCCCTCGAGCAGCGTCAGGCCGATGACGATCGACTCGGGGATCCCGTCGAGGACGATCCCGAGCACGATCGCGAGCCCCGAGCCGGCCTCGTGCTCCCCCCGTGAACGCTTCCGGTCTTGCCCGCCGAAGCGATCGATCGCCCAATCTCCGACGAAGAAGACGAGGGCGCCGGCGAAGAAGCCGGCCGCGACGCCGCCGTGTCCCAGCGACGTCTTCGCGGCCTCGAGCACCAGCTCGAACGCGACGGCGCTGATCAGGACGCCGGCGCCGAAGGCCATGACCAGCCCGAGCGCGAGGGGACCGATCCGAAAGCGCAGCGCGAGCAGCCCGCCGATGACGAGCGACGCACCCGCGACGATCCCCCAGAAGAGCGCGAGGCCCATCTCGAGCTGCGCGGTCTACGCCCTGCTACCCGCCGGGAATTCCTCGAGTGTCTGGCGTCGCAGCATCGCGATGCCGAAGAAGAGGAGGATCGCCAGGAGGACGATGCCGAGGAGCTGCCTGGTCGCGACCGTCGGGCCCCAGGCGATCACGAGCAAATACGCGACGGCAACGGCGCCGAAGACGAGCCAGGGCTGATCGCGGAAGGCCGGCGCCAGCCACCGCCGCGCCGCGACCGCCGGTCGTGTCGGCCCGGCGAGCCAGGTCCCGACCAGGACGACGACTCCGTACCCGATGAGCGCGAACGCGACGCCTCGAAGCAGCTCGGTGCCGATCACCCACGCCTCGCGTCCGGCCGGCCTCACGGCGTCCGTCGAGATCAGTGAGTCGATGACTACGTCGCCGGCTATCCGCTGGATGACCAGTACGAGGATGCCGACGAACAGGAGGCTGACGGCGGACGCTCTCAGGATCTCGCGCCGGCGACCGCGGGCGAGGTAGATGGCGACTCCGTAGAGCACCAGCACAAGCACGATCAGCAAGACGCTCAGCGCCTTGATCACCTTCAGCGACGTCTGCGCGGTCTCGAGCTCGTCGGACTCGAGAATCGTGATCTTGCCCGCGTTCGGGTCAAGCCGCTCGGTGATTCCGAGACGGTCGCCGACCCGCTGGACGAGCGCACTCAGGTCGAGCACGACCGTCCCCTCTTCGGTTGTGAACCGTCGCACGTCCTCGCCTTCGAGGACTGCGATCAGATTCTCGTGGGCCCGGCGGTTTGCCTCCTCCCAGAGCTCCTGGAAGCGCGCGGTTTGCATGAGCTGGTTCGCCGCGCGGATGGCCACGTCGCGCAGGGCTCCCGCGATCAGAGGAGCCAGACCGCGCCGCTCTGGTGGAAGGGCGGCCGCGATCCGGTCCGTCGCGTCGCTGCTGTTGAAGAGCGTGTCGACGAGGTAGATCGAGAGCTGTCCGCGGATCTCGTCGTCGGCGAGCATCTGGCCCGACGTGTCCGTCCATTCGTCGGTGTCGAGCGCCTGGCGCTTGACCCAGACGGTCAGCGAGCCGACGAGCAAGAGCAGCGTCGCGATCGCGACGAGCGCCCAGATTGCAATCTTTCGGTTTCGCGACAGGGCGGTGCCCTGTGTACTCCGGGGCATGAGCTCGATGCTCTCGCGGGCACGGGTGAGTGGTCATCACCCGCGAACCACGCTCATCCGGATGATTCGTGCGTCGGGGTGATGACCGCTAACCCGTGACGCGCAGAAGATCGCGCCGAGCGATGCCGATCGCAGGGATACGCGTTGTGCTCGGAGAGCATGACTTCCTGGCCCGCGAGGGAATCGCGCGCGCCCTCGAAGCCGCCGAGGACATTGAGCTCGTCGAGGCCTGCGGCGACCTGCACTCGCTGCGAGCCGCGATCGAGCACACGCGTCCCGGCGTGGTGGTGACCGCCGTCGGCATGCCGCCGACCAACACCGACGAGGGCGTCCGGCTCGCGAGGGAGCTGAGGTCGTCTCACCCCGAGCTCGGCGTCGTCGTCCTCAGCCGGGGGCCTGAGCCGCGCTATGCGCTGATGCTCTTCGAGAACGGCTCGGACCGCCGCGCATATCTGCTCAAGGAGCGGCTGAGGAGCCGGGACGAGCTGTGCCACGCCGTGCGCGAGGTCGCCGACGGGCGGTCGCTCGTCGACATGCACGTCGTCGACGGACTGCTCGTGGCGCGGAGGCACCGCGGCAGCTCGCGCCTCGACAACCTCACACCGCGCGAAGAGGAGGTCCTCGCCATGATCGCCGAGGGCCGAAGCAACCACGCCATCGCCGAGGCGCTGCTGATCACGAAGCGCGGAGTCGAGCGGCACATCGGCTCGATCTTCGCGAAGCTCGACCTCGGCGAGTCCGAGGACACCAGCCGGCGCGTCAAGGCTGCGCTCGTGTACCTCGCGAACGGGGCAGCCGGCGGCCGGCGATGAGCTCGGGCCCGGGCCTACGTCCCGAAACCAGGCTGGGCAGAGGGCAATCCTTCCTCAGGAAGTCCACGCGTCGCGCCGTCCTCAACCGGCGGGTCTTTCCGTACCTCGCGGTCGTGACCCTGGCCCTCGGCCTGCTCGCCGGCTTCGTCGTCACGTTGGTCGACAGGAAGGACTTCCCCACGTTCGGCGACGGAGTCTGGTGGGCGATCGTGACGCTCGGCACCGTCGGCTACGGGGACATCGTCCCGCACACGGCGTGGGGACGGGTCGTCGGCAGCCTCGTGATCGTCCTCGGCGTCACGTTCATCGCCTTCCTCACCGCAACCGTGACGTCGGAGTTCGTCTCCGCCGCAGAACAGGAGGAGCGTCAGCGGGAGCGGGAGCGCGAGGAGGCGGCCGAGGATGAGGTCCGACGCCTCCTGCTTTCTCTGCAGGTCAAGCTCGACGCGATCGAGGCGAAGCTCGACGGGCGCTTGTGAGCGCGGCGGGAGCCCATGCCGGCAGGCCGAGGCTCAGGCGTGCCGCCCAGCATGTGCTGTTCGGCGTCGGCGGCGGAATCGCGAGCACCGTCTACGGGACGGTCGTCGTCATGGCCGCGCTGACGGCGGCCTACGCGACCGAGAAGCGCCCCTGGAAGCTCGTCGCGGTCGTCGCGAGCACCGCGCTCGTACTCTGGATCGCGCATCTCTACGCGCACGGCCTCTCGGAGAGCATCGTCCGCAACCGCCGTCTCAGCCGAGACGAGATCGTGGCGCTCGTCCGGCGGGAGCTCGGCATCCTGCTCGCGGCCGTGCTGCCCGTGAGCGCGCTCGTCCTCGGCGGAATCGGCGTGTTCCGCGAGACCACGGCCGTGTGGCTCGCGCTGACCGCCGGCCTCGTCACCCTCGCGGCCGAGGGC
>JBKPFD010000192.1:0-9705 GCA_046729155.1 Actinomycetota bacterium | reverse complement strand
GTCTCGATGCCGCGCTTGAGCCCCATCGGGTTTGCGCCGGCCGCGACGTTCTTGAGACCTTCGCGGACGATCGCCTGCGCGAGTACCGTCGCCGTCGTCGTGCCGTCGCCGGCCACGTCGTTCGTCGACGTCGCGACCTCGCGGACGAGCTGAGCGCCCTGATTCTCGAAGACGTCTTCGACCTCGATCTCACGTGCGATCGTGACCCCGTCGTTCGTGATCGTCGGCGCGCCGAACTTCTTGTCGAGCACGACGTACCGACCCTTCGGGCCAAGGGTGACCTTGACCGCGTCGGCGAGGATGTTGACGCCGCGCTCGAGCGAGCGCCGCGCATCCTCGTCGAACTTCAGTTCCTTGTGAGCCATTCGTTCCTCCTGTGACTTCGGCGCCCGCTAGGCGCTTGCGCCCGCGAGCTGCTTCTTCTTGCCGGACTTCGACCCCTTGGAGACGACCTTGGCGAGCACATCGGACTCGCGCAGGATCAAAACGTCGTCGGCGCCGAGCTTGATCTCGGTTCCGCCGTATTTCGAGTAGATGATCTCGTCGCCCTCACCGACCTCCATCGGCACCAGCTCGCCCTTGTCGTTGCGGGCGCCCGGACCGACCGCGAGGACTCGGCCGCGCTGCGGCTTCTCCTTCGCCGTGTCTGGCAGGACGATCCCGCTCGACGTCGTCTCCTCCTCCTCGAGGGGCTCGACGATCAGGCGGTCGCCCAGCGGCTGCAGATCCATTCACTGACCTCCTAGGACTTTGTGACAGGTCTTGGCACTCACTGCTCCCGAGTGCCAGGAGATTCTAACCAAAGTGTTTCACCCGTTTGCAAGCGCCCTCGCTCCCGAGAGGTGGCCTGACGGGGAACGCGTGGCCGCCGAGTTTGTGACAGCTCGCGGTGGTAGCCTGAGCCAATGCGGCGGGAGTTCTCGGCAGGCGGAGTCCTCGTTCGCAGGCTGCGCGGGCGCTGGGTGCTCGCGGCGATCAGGCCGGCAGGGAAGCCGTCCGGTGTCTGGGCGCTTCCCAAAGGCCTCGTCGGGCCCGGCGAAAGCCCTGACCATGCCGCCCTGCGCGAGGCGCGCGAGGAGACCGGCGTGGACGTGCGCCTCGTCGAGAAGCTCGGCGACATCCGCTACGTCTACACGTGGGCGGGCGAGCGCGTGTTCAAGATCGTGAGCTTCTACCTCCTGCGCTACCGGGCGGGGCGGCTCGACGACCTCGCCGCCGAGCACCGGCACGAGGTGGCGGAAGCCCGGTGGCTACCGCTCGACGAAGCCGAGCGCCTCCTCGCGTACAAAGGCGAGCGCGAGATGGCCGGCAAGGCGCTCGCCCGCGTGCGGGAGGACGGCTTATGATTCGCCCGCCCCGCGCCGGGTCACCCGAACCCATGTACGCCCTCAACTTCTACTCGCCCGTGGTCGCAGACCAGCTTCGCTCGCGTCGAAAGACCGCGACGATCCGCCTCGGCGACAAGTCCCAGAAGTACAAGAAAGGGATGATCGTGCAGGTCCTCGTCGGCGCCCGCTACGGCCCTCGCCAGAAGATTTTCGACGCGGTCATCGACAAGGTCGAGGTCAAGCGGCTGGCCGACCTTTCGCCGCGGGACATCGAGCACGACAACCCCGAGACCCGCCGTCCCGAGGAGCTGGCCACCTTCCTCGGGCAGCTCTACAACCGCGAAATCACGACGGACGACACGGTCACGCTGATCCGCTTCTCCGAGATTCGGTCGCTTTTCTCGGAGATCGCCTAACAGCCGAATCCGGCCCTAGCCGGCCGTGCGCTTACGGATGCGCACGCCGAATGCCTCGGGCGGGCGCAGGGCCGCGCCGCAGACCTCGCAGTCGACTGCGAACGCGGAGCTGAAGCGCGCATCGCACTCCGGGCACCGCGAGCGCATCTCGCCGCCGCACTGCGGACACGCGGTGGGCAGCTCGCCCTCGGACTCGTCGAAGTAGCGCTGGACGAAGCCGCACCTGCAGCAGAAGGCAACCCAGTCGCCGAGCGTCTTGCGCCGCTCCTCGCGCAGCCAGTCAGCCGCCTTGCCCACGACGAGACTCTAGATGTCCGAAGCGGGGCCCCTTCGAACAGCCGAAGGGGCCCCCTCGCGCGCCTAATGCTTCAAGCGGTGGCCAGCGCCTTCCGCTTGATCGACTCGAACTCCTCGGGAGTGATCGCGCCGGTGTCGAGGAGCTCCTTCGCCGCCGCGATCTCGGCGGTCGGACCTCGCATGGCCGATGCCGCCTCGACGCGTTCGACATTGCGCTCGGCCATGCCCTTGCCGTTGGCGATCATGTAGATGAGCACGCCCAGGAACGGGAGGACGATGAGGAAGATCGTCCAGGCGGCCTTCCCCCAGCCCGAGATGTCGTGCCTGCGGAAGACGTCGGACAGGATCGAGATCAGGATCCAGAACCAGATCACCCAGGCGAAGAAGACGAGCATCGTCCACATCACGTCGAGGAACGGGTAGTCAGCTGCGAGAAGCACTCCTCACCTCCTCCTGAGAAGAGCGGCCGCCTGGGCGCAACGACGCTCCTCTGTCGATTGACTCTCTCTTGGCTCGATTGTGTCACAGGACCAGCCGCCGCCGGTTAGATGAAATCCGAGGCCAGGGTTACGCTTTCTCCTCCGAAAACGAGTGCGGCGAGGAGGGACCATGACCGAAACTGCACCGCCAATGTCGGCGTCCGAGCCGCGAGCGCTGAGCGACGTCGCCGGCGCGTGGTGGATCTTTCTTCTGACCGGCGTCGGCTGGCTGCTCTTCTCGATCATCGTCTTCCGTTTCGACTACACGACCGTTTCGGCGATCTCGATCCTGTTCGGCGTGTTCCTGCTCGCCGTCTCCGTGATCGAGGCCGTCGCAGCCGTGGCAACGCACGGCTGGCGACGCCTGGGGCACGGCCTGCTCGCCGTGGCGTCCGTCGTGATCGGACTGGTCAGCTTCGCCCACCCGGGCGACACGTTCGCCGCGCTCGCCGCTGTGATGAGCTTCTATTTCGTCCTCAAGGGAGCGTTCGACTTCGGCGTCGCCATCGCGACCCGCGCGATCAACGAGCTCTGGTGGCTGGGCCTCCTCGTCGGCATCGCCGAGATCCTGTTGGGGTTCTGGGCGGCGGGCGATTTCGGCCACAAGGTGATCCTGCTCGTCATCTGGGTGGGCGCCGCCGCGCTCACGCGCGGGATCATGGACATCGTGTTCGCGTTCTCGCTGAGGCACACGAGAGACGCCGTCTGAGCAGCTCGACGCCACGGCCTGTGCGTTAGCCGTACCGTCCGTGTCGTAACGGCACGGTTGCCCGAATCGGCGGATTCCCCGATGGAGCGCCCGCGTCGCGCGCCGGAGAATGGCGGGGGCAGAGGAGGGAACCATTGTCGCGAGAACCCGCGGGCGTGCTGGCGGCTCAACGGCGCTCGGCAGCGCCGCGACCTGCGGTGGTCCGACTCACGGAGTCGCCGTGGTTCGACGTCGTCGAGGCGAAGCTCCGGGTGCCCGTTCCGAGGCCGGGCTCGGTCTCCAGGACTGGGCTGGTCAACCGGCTGCGGGTGACTGGCTCCGTTCCGGTTCTGAGCGTCACGGCGCCTGCGGGCTACGGCAAGACCACGCTCCTGGCCCAGTGGGCGGCCCGCGACGCACGTCCGTTCGCCTGGGTCTCGATCGACGAGTGCGACAACGATCCGGTCGTCTTCCTGAGGCACCTCGCGACCGCCCTCGACCGTATCGACCCGCTCGACGCTGCTCTCCTCGACGCCCTCAGGTCGCCGGGTGGAGCGCTCTGGACGCGGGTCGCGCCGAGACTGGGCGCGGCGCTCGCCGCGCGCGACAAGCCTGTCGTCATCGTCCTCGACGATGCGCACCTCCTGCGCTCGCGGGACGGGACGCGCGCCGTCTCCATGCTCGTCGACCACGTCGGCGCGGGATCGATCCTCGCCGTGGCCGGGCGCGCGCAGCCGCGGCTACCGCTGGCGAACCTTCGCGCGGTCGGTCGCCTGCTCGAGCTCGGCGCAGACGACCTCGCGCTCACGCAGCGTCAGGCGGACGCCCTCCTCGCGAACACGGGCACGGCCCTTCCCGCCGGCCAGACGGATGAGCTGGTTCGCCGGACCGAGGGCTGGCCCGCAGGGCTGTACCTCGCCGCGCTCTCGCTGCAGCCGCATGAGCACCGTCGGAACGGCCGGCGGCCCGAGGCTCTCGCGTTCGGCGGCGACGACCGCTTCGTGGCGGACTACTTCCGCTCCGAGTGCCTCTCGGGCCTCACGGCCGACCAGCTGGCCTTCCTCCGGCGGACGGCCGTGCTCGAGACCATGTGCGCACCGCTCTGCGACACCGTCCTCGAACGGACGGATTCGGCGCGAGTGCTCGAGTCGCTCGAGAGGTCGGGCCTCTTTCTCGTGCCGCTCGATCGAAACCGGCGCTGGTACCGCTATCACCACCTCTTCCGCGAGCTCCTGGGACGCGAGCTGACCGAGCACGCGCCCGAGCTCGTGCTCGCACTGCACCAACGAGCTGCAGACTGGCTCGAGGCCAACGGCGACCCCGAAGCAGCGATTCGGCACGCAGACGCGGCGGGTGACCCCGACCGAGTCGCCCGGCTCATCGCCTCCGCGGCCCTCCCTGCCTACAACGACGGCAGGGTCGCCACCGTCGAGCGCTGGCTCGACCGCTTCGAGGCCGCCGAGCTCGAGCGCCACCCGGCCGTTGCCGTGATTGGAGGCTGGGTGCACGCCTTGCGCGGACGGAGGGCGGAGGCGGAGCGCTGGCTGGACGCCGCCGAGGCCGCGCCCTCGGGGGCAGTTGCCGGCAGGGCCGTGCTCCGCGCGGCCCTGTGCCGCGACGGAATCGAGCAGATGCTGCGCGACGCGGAGGCTGCGCTCGCGGAGCTGCCCGCCGACAGCCACTGGTTTCCGACGGCGCTCCTCGTGCAGGGATGCGCGTACGTGCTGCTGGGCGAGGAGGAGCGCGGCGATGCCGCTCTCGCAGCGGCCGCCGAGGCGGCGGTCAGCACGGACGCGACACACACTCACCTCGTCGCGATCGGCCAGCGCTCGATGCTCGCGGCGGCCAGAGGCGACGCCGACGGGTCGGAGAGTTTCGCCGAGCAGGCGCACCACCTCGTCGAGCTGAGCCGGCTCGGGTACGCAACGAGCACCCTCGTGCTGGCCGCGCGGGCGCGCACTCTGCTCCGCCACGGCGGCTGGGACGAGGCGCGAGCGTGCCTGACCGCGGCCGCACGCCTGACTCCGTCGCTCACGGATGCGCTGCCCTGGCTCGCGGTTCAGACCCGCCTCGAGCTCGCCCGTGCACACCTCGCCCTGCGCGACGCCGCGGGCGCGCGCGCGCTCGTCGCGGAAGCCGACGTGATCCTGCGTCGGGGCCCACGGCTCGGCGTTCTCGGCGCACAGACCGACGAGCTGCGACGACAGGTCGCCGGAATGCCGGAGCCCGAGATCGGCAGGGCATCAGGCCTGACCGGCGCAGAGCTCCGGCTGCTCCCGCTGCTCGCCACGCATCTGTCGTTCCGCGAGATCGGCGAGCGGCTGCACGTCTCGCGCAACACGGTCAAGACGCAGGCGATCTCTGTCTACCGGAAGCTGGGCGTCTCCAGTCGGAGCGATGCGATCGACCACGCGGCCCGGCTCGGCCTGCTCGAGGCGATTCCCGGCGCCTGAGCGAGCCGACCGGCCGGCAAGTCAGTCCTTCCGCGGTGCGTGCCCGGCCTCGGCGCGCATGCGTCTTCGCCACGCCCGCCGGCGCTCGTATGCCGCACGCACGGCGAGCACAGTCAGGCGGAATGCGCCGCCCTGCGCGGCGGCGGCGTTGGTCCGCCCGTTCCCGACCGGCCTACGCGGCGAGGTCGTCGTACTCCCTCTGCCGACGACGATCGAGGACGTACGTGACGCCGCCGATCACGACAAAGAAGAAGAGCAGTGCGCCGAGCGCTCCCCACCGGTACCACGCCGATCCGATCAAGAAGAACATCAGCATCGCCGCGATTCCGCCCAGGAAGATCAAGCCGAGAATCTTGACCCAGAAGCCTGTGCCCAAGCCTTCCTCCACGGTGGCTCCTTTCGTCGAGGCTCGGTGCTCCCGAGCCGGGTGAAACAACTCAGGTCACGAGAGGTCGGCCCTTGCGAGCTCTTCTTCGAGACCCATTGCACGCACGATCTTCGCACCTGCCGCGACCACGCGCGGCGTGCCGACGATGGGCGCTATCGCGACGAGGGCCCCGAGCACCTTCTCGAGATCCAGGTCGCTCTCCTCCGCGGCGTCGAGGTGGAGGAGCCAGGAGACCGGCGAGCCGTCCACGGCCGCGAGCGCGGCGATCTGAACGAGCTGGAAGGTCTCCGGATCCAGGCCGGACGCCTCGAGCACGCCTTCGTGCATGTTGACGAAGACGTCGACCCCGCCGAGGTCGCCTTTCGCGACTCCGCGGAGACGGCCTTCCGTCGCGCTGCTCGCTGTGCTCATAGCCTCTTCTCTTTGCGCGGCCGATCTGGCCGAGTGTTCTCCGCTGCGTAGCCGGACGCATCCTCCCAATGGGGTGAACCGCGCGGAAGGCGGCTGAGGTTGGATGGCGAGGACGATGCTGATCACGTGGATCGGGCACAGCACGGTTCTCGTCGAGCTCGACGGCGTGCGCCTGCTCACCGATCCCGTCCTCCGGAAGCGAGTGCTCCACCTGCGCCGGATCGGGCCCGCCGACCAGGCCGCGCTGGGCGAGGTCGACGCGGTGCTCGTGTCGCACTTGCACTATGACCACCTCGACATGCCGTCGCTCCGCACGATCGGCCGATCGCTGCCCGTCGTGGTTCCGCGCGGGGCGGCCCGCATGCTGCGCAGACGCGGGTTCGAGCAGACGGTGGAGCTCGCGCGGGGCGAGGAGACGCGAATCGGCGCGCTCACGATTCGGGCGACGCACGCGGAGCACGGTGGCCGGCGCGGCGTCTTCGGCGCGGAGATCCCGGCGGTCGGCTACCTCGTCTCCGGAACGGCGCGCGTGTACTTCGCCGGTGACACCGACCTGTTCGACGGCATGGGCTCGCTCGCGCCGGGTCTCGACCTCGCGCTCCTGCCGGTCGGTGGATGGGGCTCCAGGCTGCCGCCGGGACACCTCGACCCGCGCCGCGCCGCCGAGGCGCTTCGCCTGCTCAACCCGCGCTTCGCAGTGCCGATCCACTGGGGCACCTACCGGCAGCTGGGTCTCAGTCGAGAGCCGGCCGAGATGCGCAAGCCCGCCGACGAGTTCGAGCGCTTGGCCGGCGAGCTCGCGCCCGAAGTAGACGTGCACGTCGTCCCGCCCGGTGGGAGCGTGGAGCTCCCGGTCCCGGCCGGTGCGTCTAGCCTGGAGACATGAGCGTCGCGATCGTCGTGCCGGGAAACGGAGTCGTCGGGCGTGACGGTGCGTACCGGATCAGCTCCGCGTGCCGAAGCCTGGTGAAGGAAGCCGAGCGCCTGGTGGACTCCCTGTCGGCCGAGACGGTCGTCTTCAGCGGCTGGTCTCCCGAAGGCGGGGTGTCCGAGGCCGATCAGATGCGCGCGGCTTGGGAGGGCCCCGACGTCGAGCTCGTGGTCGAGCCGACGGCCAGAGTGACGGCGCAGAACGCGTCGAGGACGCTGCCGTTGCTGCTCGAGCGCGGCCTGCGGCGAGCCGTCGTCGTCTGCACGCCTCTGCACAACTACCGGACGCGATTCTTCTTCAGCCGGCTCTACGGCGCGGCGGGCATCGAGACGGACTTCCGCCTCGTGCCGATCACGCCGTCCCTGAGCGCGCTCGCCTGGGAGCTGCTCGCGCTCACGGTGTGCCCGGCCCAGCTGCGGTCGGCCCGGGCCGAGGTCGAGCGGGCTCTCCAGGTATGAGCGACACCGTCGTCTTCGTCCCGGCCTGGAACGAGGAGCAGAACCTGCCCGCGGTGCTGGGCGACCTCGCGCGCGAGCTGCCGGACGCGGATGTCCTCGTGGTCGACGATGGCTCCACCGACCGCACGGCGGACGTCGCTCGCGAGCACGGCGCGGAGGTGCTGTCGTTCGAGTCGAACCGCGGCCTTCCCGTGGGCATCGCCGCCGGCTACCGGTGGGCCCTGGAGCACGGGTACCCCTATTGCGGGCGGGTGGACGCCGATGGGCAGCACCGCCCCGCGGACCTCGCCCGGCTCCTCGCGCTCGTTCGCTCCGACGAGTGCGACGTCGCCGTCGGCTCTCGCTTCGTGTCGGGCGACGGCTACCAGCCGTATCGCTACCGCCCGAGCGCCGCGCGCAGGCTCGGCACCGCGGCCCTGCGCCGGGGCATGCGGGTGGCCCTGCGGCGGCCGTTCGCCGACGCGACCAGCGGCCTCTACGCGGTCAATGCGAAGGCGCTGCCGCTGCTCGCGGAGCCGTTCGAGACCGAGGCGCCCGAGGTCGAGGCGCTGATCCGCATCGTCGACGCGGGACTCCGACTCGAGGAGGTGCCCGTGGACATGGCGGCTCGGGCGAGCGGGGAGTCGAAGCTGCGCGGGAGCAAGGCCGTGAAGGTCGTCCTGACCGTGATCGGAGCACTCGTGGCCGCGAAGCTGGTGCAATCGAGGCGGTCCTAATGACGGACGCCGCCGCGGAGTTCATTGCCGAGCTCGCGAAGCGAGGGCACGAGCCGCTACTCGAGAAGGCGACGGGCACGCTGCGCATCGAGCTCGTCGACGGCGACGAGATCGAGCGTTGGCTGATCGCGGTCGATCGGGGAGACGTCACGGTGTCACGAAAGAACACCCGCGCCGACTGCACGCTGCGCACGAGCAGGGCATCGTTCAACGCCATGGCCCGTGGTGAGGTCAATGCGACGGCGGCGTACCTTCGCGGCGAAATGGTCGCCGAGGGCAACTGGGAGCTTCTGGTGCTCTTCCAGAGACTTTTCCCGAGCCCGCCCGCTTCGCGGCCCGGGAGTCGACCGTGAGCGACGGCCTCGTCAAGATCCTGGACGGGAACACGTTCGTCGTCAGCGACGAGCGCGGCGACATCGAGGCGTCGCGCACCGATCCCACCGGCCTGTTCTCGTTCGACACGCGCTTTCTCTCGAAGTGGGTGCTGAGCCTGAACGGGCAGCGGCTGACCGCGCTGTCCACCGACGACCTGCAGTACTTCGAGACGCGCTTCTTCCTCGTGCCCGGGACCGGGACCGTCTACATCGACGCGAAGCTCTCGGTCATCCGTCAGCGGTACGTCGCGAACGGCTTCCACGAGGAGATCACGATCCTGAACCATTCGGACAAGACGGTGAACCTCGTCGTCCGGATCGACGCGGGGTCGGACTTCGCCGACCTCTTCGAGGTGAAGGACGCGCTGAAGAAGAAGGGTCGGTACTCGAGCCGCACGTCCGGCGGCAGGCTCGTCATCGGCTACGACCGCGGCCCGTTCTCGCGGGCGACGGAGATCTCGGCCACCTCGCGACCGCGCGTCGACGCGGAGGGCCTCACGTTCCGGGCGCGGATCCCGGCGCAGGGCGAGTGGACGACGGCGATCGACGTCGTCACCGCGCGTCTCGGCGGAGGGCAGATGCCGAAGGAGGGGATGAACCCTGCCCGCGAGCGCCAGCGCATGGAGCGAAACCTCGACAAGTGGCTGCGGCTGGCGCCGCGGCTCGAGTGCGACTCCGACGAGCTCAAGGCCACATACCGCCGGAGCCTCGTCGACCTCGCCGCGCTGCGCTTCTCGCCGCCGATCGCGGGCGGCCGGGCGCTCCC
>JBKPFD010000191.1:0-4356 GCA_046729155.1 Actinomycetota bacterium | reverse complement strand
ATCTCCGCGTTCGTGCTCGAGAAGGGCATGGCCGGCTTCACGTCGGCCGAGACGGAGCACAAGCTGGGCGTCTGGGCCGGGTCGACCGGCGAGCTCTTCTTCGAGAACGTCCAGGTCCCCGCCGAGAACCTCATCGGCGAGGAGGGCCAGGGCTTCGAGATCGCGATGTACGGCCTCGACCAGGGCCGCTTCACGGTCGCGGCCGGCGCCTGCGGCGTCATCCGGGCGATGCTCGAGCGCTCGGTCGAGTACGCGCGCGAGCGGCAGACGTTCGGGAAGCCGGTCGGCAAGTACCAGTTCGTCCAGGACATGATCGCGGAGATGGTGCTCGGCTACGAGACGTCGAAGCTGCTCGTCATGCAGGCGGCCTGGATGAAGAACGAGGGCCGGCGGAACACGCGCGAGACGTCCCTCGCCAAGTGGCACGCGACGGAATCTGCGTTCCGTGCCGCGCACCTCGCGATCCAGGTGCACGGCGCCTACGGCTATTCGGCCGAGTACGGGATCGAGCGCTACTTCCGGAACGCGCGCGCACCGATCATCTACGAGGGCACGACGCAGATCCACAAGATGATGCAGGCGGAGCACGCGCTCGGGTTCCGGCGCCTGAACGGACGGGACGGGGAAGTCTCGCCGATCGCCGCCTGGGCACCGACCTTGGCGCAGAAGCTGCCCGTCAGCTGAGACTGGTAGCGTCGCCGCGCGTGAGAGGCGCGCCAGTGGCTCTGCTCGCGCTGGTCTTCGCCGTCGCAGGGAGCGCGCCCGCGGCGGCGACCTTCTCGACCGCGCTTGCCTACTCGCGGCCGATCGAGTCCGGCGGGGGCGTCTTCGTCATGGAGCGGAGCGGGCGCGTCCGGCTCGTCGCGCGCGACGGCGTCGCACCCGCGTGGTCGCCCGACGGGCGCCGGGTCGCCTTCGTCGCCACCGAAACGGACGGTCAGAGCGAGCTGTACGTCGCCGACGCCGACGGGCGCCATCGCGCGCCTCTCACACGGACACCGGGTAGAGACGAGGTCTCGGCGTCGTGGTCGCCCGACGGCCGGCGGCTCGTCATCGAGCGGGATCAACGCCTGTTCACCATCGGTGCCGACGGGCGCAACGAGCGCTTCCTCGCGGCCGGCACTGGCCCGGTCTGGTCGCCGAAGGGCGGGCGAATCGCCTTCGTCAGCGACCGGACCGGCACGAACAACCTGTACATCGTCGGCTCGAACGGGCGGGGACTGCGGCGCGTAACCGCTTCCGGCGAGACCGAGAGCGAGCCGGCCTGGTCCCCCGACGGAACGCGCCTCGCCTTCGTATCGCTCGCCGGCGATGTCACGGATCTGTACGTCGTCGGTGTCGACACACGCGAGCTCGTCAGGCTGACGCAGGACGCTTCGCAGGAGGGCTCACCGGTCTGGTCGCCGAAGGGCGACAGCATCTGGTTCGCGAGCGACCGCTCAGGAGGCGGCCCGCTCTGGAGCATCCCGGCCCGAGGCGGGCTCGCGACGCCGCTCGGGGGCCCGGCGGGTGTCGGGCGGTTCGGCCTCCGCCCCGCGGTCTCGCCGGAGCTGCGTCCGGACCTCGACCAGAAGCCGCCGGCCGACCTGTCGGTGCTGGCCGTCGAGCGAGGAGGCCGGCCGCATCGTCTGCTCGGATTCAAGTCCGCAACGGACAACCTCGGGCTGGGACCGATGTCGATCGTCGCGAGCCGGCCGAGCCGGGTGTTTCCGACGATGCAGTCGGCTCAGCGCATTCGCGTGGCGGGCGGCGGGGCGCGGACGTACGCCGGCGTCGGATTCCTCCGCTACACGTACTCGCCCTCGCACACCCACTGGCACCTGATGGACTTCCAGCGCTACGAGCTCCGGCGGGCGCACGACCACTCGCTCGTCGTCCGCGATCACAAGTCGGGCTTCTGCCTGACCGATCGCTGGTCGCACCGGGTCGCGGTGCTCCCGGGGTCGCCGCGCAGGCCGCGCTTCACCGACTACTGCGCTCGCAGCAACCCCCGCGCGGTCTTCGTCGCGCAGGGAACGTCCGTCGGCTTCTCGGACGTCTACCCGAGCCACTTCCACGGCCAGCACCTCGACATCACCCGCGTCCCGGCCGGCGTCTACGAGCTCGTGCATCGCGCGAACCCGCGGCTCCTCCTGCGCGAGCTCCGCTACGAGAACGACGCGGCTTCGCTTCGGATCCGGATCTCGTGGCCGCACGGGCGCGCGCGGGCGCCCGCCGTCCGCATCCTCGCCACGTGCGCCGCCAGCGAGTACTGCGCGCGCTAGCGGCCGCGGCGACTGCGCTGTGCCTGTCCGCTCCGGCAGGCGCGATGCCCCCGAGGGCCGGCGTCCTCGTGCCCGGCAAGTCGTTCGGCGGGCTCGAGCTCGGCGCGACGCGTGCGCAGGTGCGGGCCGCCTGGGGCTCGCGGTTCGGGAGCTGTCGGGACTGCCGAGAGCCGACCTGGTACTTCAACTACCGCGACTGGTACCCGCACGGGGCCGGCGTCAGCTTCCGTGACGGCCGCGCCGTCGCGTTCTTCACGGTCTACGCGCCCGCCGGCTGGCGGACCGACCGCGGCCTTCGCGTCGGCGATGCGGCGACGCGGCTTTTCACGACGTACCGGCTGCTCGTCCGCGTGCCCTGCGGGACGAGCCCGTACTTCGTCTACACGTTACGCGCGCGCGGCGTGACGACCGCGTTCTACGTCCGCGACGAGAAGATCTGGGGCTTCGGCCTCAGCCGCCCGGACGTGTCGCCGTGCCGCTGAGGCCGAGCGCCGCAGGTAGCGCACGCAGGTCGGGCAGCCGGTCGTCGTAGGCCGGGAAGCGGTCGTCGCGGTCGACGAGGAAGGCACGCATTCCGAGTGCGCGCGCCCCTTCGATGTCGTCCTCCGGCGAGTCGCCGACCATCGCCGCCTCCTCGGCTAGGACTCCGAGCCGGTTGAGCGCGGCCCGGAAGATGCTCGGGTCCGGCTTCACCTTCCCGTGCGACCCGGAAGACAGCGCGACGTCGACGTCGAGCCCGTGATGCGCCACGAACGCGGCCAGGTCGCGGCCGGTGTTCGAGACGAGCCCGAGCTTGATACCACGCGCGCGCAGCTCCTCGAGCACCGGCAGCGTGTCCTCATAGAGCTCGAAGTTGTGCGCGTGCTCCCACGCGCGCGTCATCTCGACCGCGCACTCGTACGCGCGCTCGGAGTCACCGCCCATGCCGCGGATGATCCGCTCCGTGAAGAGAACCCAGACCTCCTCGTCGTGGTCGAGCTCGGGGTGCTTCTCGAGGGTCTCGATCGCGGCCGCGCGGGCCTCGGCGTAGCGGGTCGGATCCAGGTCGAGCCCGAAACGCCGCCCGAGCAGGCGGTAGCCGTCCGGGCCCAGGTCGGGGCCCGGCTTGGCCAGGGTGAAGTCGACGTCGAAAAGGACTGCGCGGAGCGTCAAATCGCCGCGGGCCAGCGATACGCGTCCGGCTGCCGGTTCGCAAGCGACGGGAGCTGGCGCCGGACCTCGTCGATGCGAGCTCGGTCGAGCTGCGCGCTGATCACGGCCTCCTCGTCGGACGCCTGCGCGAGGACGATGCCCCACGGGTCGACGATCAGCGAGCGTCCGTAGCTCGGCCGGCCGATGCCCGTGACGCCGAACTGGGCCGGAGCGGCCACGTAGAAGCCGTTCTCGACCGCGCGGGCGCGCAGGAGCAGGTGCCAGTGGTCCTTGCCGGTGTAGAGCGTGAAGTGGGACGGCACCGTCGCCAGCAGCGCGCCTTCGAGCGCAAGGATCCGGTAGAGCTCCGGGAAGCGGAGGTCGTAGCAGATCGTCAGCCCGAGGAGCCAGCCTTCGACCGCCGTGGCGACGGGCTCGTCGCCCGCCTCCTCGGCCTCGGATTCGCGATAGACGAGGCCGCCGACCTCGACGTCGAACAGGTGGATCTTGCGGTAGATCGCCGCGAGCTCGCCCTCGGGGTCGAAGACGCAGCACGTGTTCGAGAGCTTCTCCCGCCCTTCGCGCTTCTCGGTGATCGAGCCGCCGACCAGCGTGACGCCGTGGGTCTTCGCCCAGCGGCGCATGGCCTCGACGGACTCGCCGTCCTCGACCGTCTCGGCCGCCGAGTGGAGCACCTCGGGGTCGCCGATCGCGTTCCACTTCTCGGGCAGCGCGACCAGGTCGGCGCCCGTCGCGGCCGCTTCGGCGACGAGCCGCTCGGCCGTCTCGAGGTTCGCGTCCTTGTCGGTGCCGCTCGAGAGCTGGACGCAGGCGACCCGGATGCTGTCGGCCATCCAACGAGGATAGCCGCGCCTTGGAGCACGCTCGCGGCGCGGTTCCCGTCCATCACGGCACTGGGCCGCCCGCTCGCCGTGCGTAGGACGGCGGAACAGTGCTAGGA
>JBKPFD010000190.1:0-3170 GCA_046729155.1 Actinomycetota bacterium | reverse complement strand
CCCAGAGGTACGCCTCGGGGGCGCGGCGCAGGTACCAGCGTGTGCTCACGTAGAGGGCGGGCACGCCGGCAATGCACGGCAGCGCGGCGATCGGGCTGACCCAGATCGCGGCCGCGACGGTGAGCACCGTCGTCACGGCGGCGATCAGCGTCTCGGGGATCGCGAAACGAACCGTCCGCGCGAGCGAGTCCACGTCCGCGGTCGTGCGCGAGACGAGGTCGCCCATGCCGGCGCGCTCGACCGTCGAGAGCGGGAGCCCGAGCACGCGGCGCATGAAGTCCTCGCGCAGCTCCGCGAAGATCTTCTCGGAGAGGACGAACGACGCCCGGCGCGCGAGCCAGGTCAGGATCGTCTGCGCGAGCAGGAAGCCGGCGAGGATCAGCACGATCTTGTCGACGAACGCGCGGGTGGTTCCCTCGTCGACCGACTGGACGAGCTTGCCGAGCAGCGGCGGCCCAGCGAGACCGGCCGCGGCCGCGCATGCGTGCAGGCCGAGGACGCCGAGCAGCGCGCGGCGATGACGGCGCCCGAGCAGCCGCGCCTGGACGCGGAGCTCCGGCCCGTCCGCGATCGGGAGCAGGTCGCTCACAGCTCCTCGCCCCTCGTGACGACGTAGCAGTAGTCCGCCCGCTCGAGCAGCTCGCGGTGACTGCCCTCGGCAAGGATCCGCCCGTTCTGCAGGAGGACCACGTGGTCGGCCTGGTCGAGCACGAGTGGGCTCGCGGTGACGGCGAGCGTCGTCTTCCCGGCCCGCGCGTAATGCAGGCGGCGGGCGACGCGGGCCTCGGTGTGCGCGTCGACCGCGCTCGTCGGCTCGACGAGGACGAGCACCTCGGGGTCCGAGAGCAACGCGCGGGTGAGCACGAGGCGCTGCCGCTGGCCGCCCGAGAACGAGCGAGCGCGCTCGTCGACTCTGGTGTCCAGGCCGTCCGGGAGCGCTTCCAGCACGTCGTGCGCGTCGGCGATGCCGACGGCGGCGAGGATGGCGTCGTCGTCCGTGCGGCCCCATGGGTCGAGGACCGAGCGCAGGGTGCCGGAGAAGAGCATCGGGTCGGCTTCGCTGACGACGATCCGCTTCCTGACGACCTCCGTCGGCAGCTCCGCCAGCCGGATGTCGCCGAGCATGACGCCGTCGGCGTCGGCGCCGAACCGTCCGAGCCGGTCCGCGACGGCGGCACCCTCATCGGGATCGGCCGAGACGAGCCCCGTGAACGCGCCCGGCCGGACGACGAGGCCGGAACGCGGATCGACGAGCGGCACTCCGCGCGGCGGCTCCTGTGCGGGCGCCTCCGGCTCGACGACGTCGCGCTCGACCTCGAGCACGTCGAGCATGCGCCGCGCGCCGACGAGCGCACGCGTGATCTTGTCGACGGCTTCGGCCGCGGTTCGCAGCGGGATGACGAGGAACGCGGCGTACCCGTAGAACGCGACGAGGTCGCCGACGCCGATCTTTCCGGAGAGCGCGAAGCGCGCACCGAGCCACGTGACGATCACGATGAACAGGCCGGGTAGAAACACCTGACCTGCGTCGAGGGTCGACTGCGGGAGGGCGACTCGCACGCCTGCCTGGCGCACCTCCTGCGAGCGGTCGCGGTAGCGGCGGAAGAACGCGGGCTCGCCGCCGATCCCGCGCAGCACGCGCAGCCCGGCGGCCGTGTCTGCACCGAGCGCCGTCAGCTTCCCTACCTCCTCGCGCTGCACGGCTTGGCGGGCCTGGAGCGGCTTGATCACGGTGCCGAGCGCGAGCACGAGCACGGGCACGCCGATCAGGACGACGAGCCCGAGCACGACTGACGACGAGAGCAGGATGAACGCGACGACGACATAGGACGCGACGGCGCCCGCAAGGCGAGCCGTGATGTCGAAGGCGCCGCCCGCGCGCATCGCGTCGTTCGAGATCGTCGCGACGACCTCGCCGGTGGAGAGCTTCCCGCGGACGGCCGGGCCGGCGCGCGAAGCGTGGTGGCCGACGACCTGCGCCAGGCGAAACGAGGCCTGGAGCCAGTTGAAGACAGCCATGCGGTGCCGCATGATCCCGGCGAAGGCCTGGACGGCCCCGAGGCCGAGCAGCCCGAGCGTCCACAGCGCGAGCGCGCGACGGTCGTCGTCGACGATCCCGTACTGGATCGCGCGCCCGATCGTGAACGGCATCAGCGCCTGCGCGACCATCCAGAAGATCCCGAAGACCACGCCCGCCACGAGCGTCGGGACCTGGTGCCGACCGACCCACAGCAGCAGCCGGACGGGCGACCGCGTGTCGGGCGCGCCGGGGTCCTCCGCGGGCAGGCGGATCCGGCGCCGGCCGAACCGGCGGCCGGAAGCAGGCATGGCTAGAGCGTCCGCTTGGTCCATGGGTCAGGGCGGGACGGCGTCCCGTTCCTTGATCCTAGTTACGCGGCCTAGTCGATCAACTTGCGCGTCATGGCGTGGATCGCGACCCGCCAGACGACGAGGCCGAACGCCGCGAGCGCGCCGACCCTGAGGAGATCCGTCCACTCCCACGTGCCGAAGACCGCGCTGCGGACGAGCTCCACGCAGTGGTGGAGCGGGTTGAGGTTGCCGAGGAACTGCGCCCACTCCGGGAGCGTGTCGAGTGGGAAGAACGTGCCGGCGACGAGAAAGAGGGGCGTGAGCACGGCGCTCACGACGTAGCTGAAGCTCTCGATCGACTTCGCGTAGCCGGCGACGGTGATGCCGAAGCACGCCCAGCCGTAGCCGGAGATCCAGGCGATGAAGGGCACGGCGAGCATCCCCCAGGCCGGGTCGAGCCCGAAGAAGATCGCGACGACCATCGGCACGCAGCCGTAGACGCCGGCGCGCGTCGCGATCCAGAGCGCCTCGGCGGTGACGAGCTCCTCGGTGTCGACCGGCGCGGCGAGGATGGCGTCGTACGTGCGCTGGAACTGGTACTTGACGAAGGTCCCGAACATCGCCGGGAACGCGCTCGAGAACAGCACGGCGGTCGCGACGGTCCCCGTGCCGACGAACTCGACGTAGTCGTACCCGCCGACCGTGCTCACGAGCGACCCGAAGCCGAAGCCGAACGCGAGCAGGTAGATCGTCGGCTCGACGGTCGACGAGAACGTGCTCGACTTCCAGTACGACGAGTAGTTCACCACCTCGCGGACGAGCACACCGGTGATCGCAGTGCGCTCGAGCCGGTGCAGCCG
>JBKPFD010000189.1:0-8815 GCA_046729155.1 Actinomycetota bacterium | reverse complement strand
CGGGTTCCTGAAGAAGTTCTACGGCTGGTATCTCGGCCGCGGGCGCTTCCCGCGGCCCTTCAAGCAAGAGCTCGTCCAGCTCGAGACGCTCAACGAGGTCGAGGAGCGGCTGTTCGCCGCGGCGCCGGGCGCACGCTTCGTCCTCCAGCGCCTCGAAGAGGAGATGCCTGAGGAGGATGAGGTGCTGCTCGACCTGCCGATCTCCATCTATGGCGGCGGCTAGCAATCGAGGAAAGTCCGGCGCGCTGCGCGCGCCATGACGACTTTCCTCGAATTCTCGAGTCCGCGCGTCGGTGAGCGGAGGCGAGCAAAGCCCGCCTCCGCGGCGGACATGGACGCGTCAGAATTTCGCGATGCTGTTCAGATTGCGGACGTATCGCGTGGAGGTAGGAAGGCTCGCAGCCTTCAACGAGTTCTTCCTCGAGCGGCTTCTGCCGATTCAGCTTAAGCATGGAGCAAGGCTGGTCGGGCGCTTCCAATCTCGCGACGGCAGCACCGTCTACGCCCTTTGGGCGTATGAGAGTGAGGCGTCGTTCGAGGAGATCGACCGTCGGGTGCGGGATGATCCGGAGAGCGCTTCGGTGCAAGACGAGCGCCGCCTTCTGGATCCGTTGGTGAGCGAGATGACCGAGGAGTTCCTCGCGTCGAGCATTCCGTTAGCTCGTACGGAGCTCGCTCACCTCGCGGCGAGCTGACACCCAGGCGTCAGGCTTCCTTCAGCTCCCACACGAGGCGGAGTCCCTCGAGCGTCAGGTCGGGGTCGACCTTCTCGATCGTCTTCGAGTGCGGGGCGATGAGGTCTGCGAGCCCACCGGTGGCGACGACGCGCGCCGTGTCGCCGAGCTCACCGCGGATCCGCTCCACGATCCCGTCCACCTGGCCCGCGAAGCCGTAGACCAGCCCCGACTGAAGGCTTGCGATCGTCGTCTTGCCGATGACCGTCGGAGGCTCGACGAAGTCGACCTTCATCAGACGAGCGGCCCGCGCGAACAGCGCGTCCATCGAGATTTCGACTCCTGGCGCGAGCACGCCGCCCACGTACTCGCCCTCCGGCGAGACGACGTCGAAGTTCGTCGACGTCCCGAAATCCACGACGATCACCGGCGAGCCGTAGCGCTCCTTCGCGGCCACGGCATTCATGACGCGGTCCGGGCCGACCTCGCGCGGGTCGTCGTAGCGGATCACGATCCCGGTCTTCGCGCCCGGCCCGACGACGAGGATCGGTGCCTCTGCCCACTCCTCGGCGAACAGCTCGTACTCGCGCACGAGGGCGGGCACGGTCGACGAAAGGCAGATCCCGTCCACGCTGCCGAGGTCGAGCAGGCCGCCGAGCAGCGCTCCCAGCTCGTCGCCGGTCGCGGTCGGGTCGGTCGCGATGCGGCGGCTCTTCGTCAGCCGCCCGTCGTCGTAGAGCCCGAAGACCGTCTGCGTGTTGCCGACATCAACCGCCAGCAACATGTGCTTCGCCCGCTTAAAGGTCGTCGTCGCTCGACATCGACTCGCCGATGCGCTCGGCCAGCGCCTCGGCGGTCAGCTTGGGCTCCTCGCCCTCGCCGCGGAGCTCCTCGACGGTCACGTCACTCGACGTGTAGATCTCCGCGCGCGGGATCATCCGGCTCGGCCGGTTCTTGTCCCAGACCCACACGTCCTCCATCTTCAGGTGGTAGAAGGGGTAGCTGGGCTGCGGCGCATAGTTCATGTCGAGCTTGTTGCAGAGGTACGTGGCGTCCTGCGTCAGGACGCAGAAGCGAAACAGCGCGAAAACTGCGGAATATTCCTTCTTGAGGCGAAGCTCGAGCTCCGCCTCGAACTCGTCGAGCTCGTCGATGTGCGACATGCGAGTCATTCTAGTCCCGCGAGCAAAGCCTGGACCCGGCCGCGCCCGGGCACGCTGAGCTCGGGATCGAGGTCGAGCAGCGGCTCGAGCGCGAAGCGGCGCTCCGCGAGCCTCGGATGCGGAACGCGGAGCCCTGGCTCGTCCACGACCTCGTCGCCGTACAGGAGCAGGTCGAGGTCGATCGTCCGCGGGCCGTAGCGCTCGGCGGTGCGCATGCGTCCGAGGGAACGCTCGATCTCGAGGAGCCGGTCGAGCAGGGCCCGTGGCGGCAGAGCCGTGCGCACGCGTGCCGCACCGTTCACGAAGCGCGGCTGGTCGGCGAATCCGACCGGCTCCGTCTCGCGTAGCTCTGACAGCGCGACCACTTCGATCTCGGCGTCCGCGCCGAGCAGCTCGACGGCCCGCCGCACGTTCTGCTCACGGTCGCCGAGGTTCGAGCCGATGCCAACGTAGGCTTCTTTCATGTCCGGGGAATACTTCCGTCCTTGAACCGCCTCGGCGTTCTCGTCGTGCTTGCGGCCGCCGCCGTCGCAGCCGGGCCCGCGGCCGGCAGCGGGGCGAGCCTGACCGCGCTCGAACGCGACGAGCTGCGCGCCTATCCATACGCCCTCGTGCTCGCGCGCGACGCGCGCGCCGAGGGGGCCCTGCGGCGCGCGGGCGCACTCCGTCTCACACAGACGCTGTCGGTCTGGCGGGTCCGGAGTCGAACGGCTTTGCGCATCGCCCCGCTTGCCGAGCTCGTCGAGCCCGACCGCCCGCTCACGGTGAGCGACCACTTCGGCGGCGCCCCGACGGTCGGAGCGCAGTGGTGGAACAACCCGAGCGGCGCCAACGGCCCCGAGCCGCCCGGACCGGGCGTGCCGGTCACGGTCGTCGACACGGGGGTCGACCTCGGGCACCCCGAGTTCGCGGGCCGACCTGGGACGACCGCTCTCAACGGCCAGAACATCCACGGCCAGACCGAGGAGCACGGCACGGCGGTCGCATCCGTCGCCGCTGCGCCGTCGAACGGCGTCGGCCTCGTCGGCGTCTACCCGCGGGCCGCCCTCCAGATCTGGGACGCGAGCCCATACGGCGGCGGCATCTCCGTCGGCCTCGTCGTCGCGGGGATCGACGCCGCGATCCGGCGCGGGCCGAGCGTGATCAACATCAGCCTCGGCACGGTCGTTCGCGACCCCGTCTTCGAGGCGATCACGGCGATCGCCTTCGGGTCGGGATCGCTGGTCGTCGCCGCCGCCGGGAACGACGGGAACCGCGGCAACCCCCTCGAGTACCCCGCCAGCTACCCGCACGTGCTCACCGTCGGAGCGACCGACAGCAGCGGCGCGGCCGCCTACTTCTCCAGCACGTCGCCGTTCGTGGACGTCGCCGCGCCCGGTCAGCTCATCCCTGTCGCCGTGCCGACCGCCTCGGATCCGACGGGCTACAGCACGTTCAGCGGGACGAGCTTCTCCTCGCCTCTCGTGGCCGGCGCCGCGGCCTGGATCTGGACCGCGCGCCCCACCCTCGACGTGACGCAGCTGTTCGACCTCCTGCGCTCGAGCACGCGCGACATCGAGGCGCCCGGCTTCGACCAGCGGTCGGGCTACGGCCAGCTCTGGATCCCGTCTGCGCTCACGGCACCGGTGCAGCCTCGCGACCCGACCGAGCCGAACGAGGACGTCAGCCACGTAAACCCGAACCGGTTCTTCCGCACGGCCGACCCGCCGGTCACGTCCCCTGGCCGCACACGCGGGGCGATCAGCGCACGGCTCGACTTCAGCGAGGACCCGCGTGACATCTACCGCGTGTGGGTGCCGGCCAGGCGCCGGACGATCGTGACGCTGACGCCGACCGGGGACGTCGACCTTGCCGCATGGGGGCCGCGCACGGTGAGCGTTCTCGAGGGCGGCAGCACTCGGAAGCGCGACTTCCGGGGGCTGTCCGAGCGGCGGGGGGCCCGAGCGGAGACGGTTCGCGTCGACAACACGAGCAGGCGCGGCGCGTACCACTACGTCGAGGCATCGGTCGGGTCGAGCCCGCCCTTGCGCCGCGTCGGCGGGCTGCGCTACCAGCTCTCGGTCAGGACGACGAAGCTCCCCGCCCGGCCCGCTCGAAGGTAGCCGCCGAGAACGCGACATCGAGGCCCGGCGGGGCCGGCTTTCGCACTCGCACTCGGACCCGCTCGACGGGGAAGCGCTCGGCGATCGCGTCCGCGACCGCCCCGGCCAGCGCCTCGAGCAGGTGAAACCGGCCCGCGTCGGAGACCTCGCGCACGCACGCGGCGACCGCCCGGTAGTCGACGGTGTCCTCGATCCGATCCGACCGCGCCGCATCCGGGACCTCGAGCCGGACGTCGTAGAGGAAGACTCGTCCCACGCGACGCTCGTCCTCCTCGACTCCGTGGCGGCCGAAGACCTCGAGCCCCTCGAGCTCGACGATCACTCGACTGCGGCGGCGACGGTCAGCGCCTCGACGGTCTCGCGAACGTCGTGGACGCGCAGGAGCGTCGCGCCGCGCTCGTATGCGGTCACGGCCGCGGCGAGGCTCGCCGAAAGCGGTCCGGTTGTCGCGTCGGGGTCGCCTAGGATCCGGCCGAGCGCGCGCTTGCGCGAGATGCCGACGAGGACGGGCCGCCCAAGGGCGGCGATCTCGTGGAGGCGCCGCAGGAGTTCGAAGTTGTGCTCGACCGTCTTGCCGAACCCGAAGCCCGGGTCGAGGCAGATGCGCTCCTCCGCGATCCCGGCGTCGACCGCGAACCGGAGCCGCTCCTCGAGGAACGCCGCAACCTCGGCGACGACGTCTTCGTAGCGGGGGTCGGCCTGCATCGTGCGTGGCTCGCCAAGCATGTGCATGAGGCAGAGATACGCGCCGGAGTCGGCGACGACGCCCGCGAGCTCCGGGTCGGCGCGGAGAGCGGTGACGTCGTTGACGAGCTCTGCACCGAGCTCCACGGCGCGCCTGGCGACCTCGGCCTTCGCGGTGTCGATCGAGACAGGGACTTCGCCGGCGAGCGCCTCCAGCACCGGGATCACCCGGCGCAGCTCCTCGTCGGACGAGACCGGCTCCGCTCCCGGCCGTGTCGACTCGCCGCCCACGTCGACGATCGCTGCCCCGTCGGCGGCCATGCGCCGGGCCGAGGCGATCGCGTCCTCGGCGCGGAAGTTGACGCCTCCGTCGGAGAACGAGTCGGGCGTCACGTTGACGATGCCCATCACCGACGGGCGTGGGAACCGCTCTTCGAGTGGCGCGCTCAACGCACGCCCAGCCTACTCAGCCTCTGATGATCGACAGCGGTCGGTGCGCCTCGAGAGCGACCGGGGAGAGGTTCAGGTACGCGGACAGGTCGTAGCGACCCGTCCTCAGGGCGTCCGCGTCGAGGGCATCCGGCGCGAGAGAGCACGTGAAGGTCGCGCGAGGGGGTAGCGTCCACCCCCAGAAGGCGTGGTACTCGCCGCCGCGCAGCGACGAGTAGACGCGTCTCCCCATCCGCCACAGGACGACCGTCGCGTAGCGGCTCGACGGATGGACGACCTGGAGCGCCGCATCCGTCCGGTTCGTCAGCTTCACGATCCAGGTGACGCGGCTCTGGCCGCCGGTCGCGGACCACTCGGCGGAAGCAGTGAGCTTCAGGTCGCTCGCGCGCGCGATTCGGTCGGCCGGCGCCTGGGAACGCGGAGCGCCGGAGCACGGCGGCACGACCGCTTCTGACGACGACGATGCTCCGGGGGACGCTCCGGCCGCGGCCGTCAGGAACACGAGACAAAGCGCACAACGTCGCACGTCCAGTAAGACGAGCCGACCGGAGCGCGGTTAGGGGCCAGGTCGGCGGCGACGACCTGGCCCCCGGGGGGTGCGATGGTGCCTCAGCTCTTGAGGCGCGGCAGGACGGTCACGGTCAGCGGCCGCGTGCCCGCGCCGGCATGGTCGGCGTCGCCGAGCACCTGCGCGACGAAGACCGACGTCACGTCGAGGCGCCAGCGCGTCGAGAACGAGCCGTTCGAGGCCGCCGTCGCCGTCTGCATGCTCCAGCGTCCACGTGCGAACCGCGCGACGACGATCTCCTCGCCGCCGTCCGCCGGTGCGAGCCGCCCGCCGACGACGACGCGGGCCGGCCGCGCCAGCACGCGACGCCGCGTCGACACCGTCAGCGACTGCATAGCGCCGACATCACCGCGGACGGTCGTCGCGTACAGCGTGCTGCCGCCCGCGAGCGCGTAGTCCACGGGCCCGCCGCTCTGGACCGAGTCGAGAACCGCGCGGCCGACGAGCTGCGGGTGCCAGCTGCGCCCGCCGTCGGACGTCCTCAGCACGAGGCCGAGGTTGACGAGGCTGCCGAACTGGTTGACGACCGCGTAGCCGTTGCCTGCGTCCGCCAGCTCGATCGAGCGAGCCCGGCCTGTGCCGAGCGACGGCAGCGGCTGCCAGCTGCGGCCGCCGTTGCCCGTGCGCCAGAGCTCGCCGCGGTTGTCGAGGAGCATGCCCACGCGTGCGGTTGCGAAGTCGAGATCGCGAACGGCCCGCCGGCGGGGCAGTCGGACGCGGCTCCAGCGGCGGCCGTGATCGGTCGAGAGGGCAGCGACACGCGGGCTGAAGACCACGACGGCTCCGTCCGCGCGGTCGACGGCGTTCAGGAGCTTTCCGCGCACGTCGGCGTCCTGGACGGGCGCGAAGGTCTCGCCGCCGTCGCTCGAGCGGACGACCCCGCGGAAGCCGACCAGGAGCAGCGTGTCGGCGTCGAGGGCCCCAAGCGTCGCGACCGGCCCAGCCGTGCCCGTGTTCAGCAGCCGGTAGCTCTGGCCGCCGTTGTCCGAGCGCTGCAGTGACTGGTCGGCGGCGAGCACGTACAGCCGGTCGGGCGCAGCGCCGGCGAGCGCGAGGATCGGCGCGTCGGTCGGCGGGCTGACGTTGACCCACGTCTGTCCGGAGTCGCGGGTTCGCGCGAGCACGCCCTGGCTGCCGCCCGCATAGGCGGTGCTGTTGCCGGGGACCGCGGCCATGACGCCGAAGGCGCCTGCGATGCGGCTGCCGACCGCTTCCCACGTGGCGCCTGCGTCGTTCGAGACCTCGGCGCTACCCAGAACCCCCGCCGCAACGGCGCGGCCGGGGTTGCTGAAGGCGACCGCGTGCGTCGCGTCGGTCGACGGCACGATCGAAGTGAACGTGTCGCCACCGTCGACGGTGCGGAGCAGCTGGAGGCCGCCGGCCGTCGTGACGAGGCAGTGCGCGGCATCCCCGCAGCGGATCGAGAGCAGGTTGTTGTTGGGGATGTTGCGGATCGTCCTGCGCTGCCACGACTCGCCGCCGTCGACGCTCTTCAGCAGGGTCAGGCTTCCTCCGACGGCGTACATCGTCGAGCCGACCCGCTCGAGCCCTGCGAGCGCGAACGGGGCGGCGGTGCCGGCCTGCACCCAGGACACGCCTCCGTCGGAGGTGCGCTGAACGCTGCCCGCGGAGCCGGCCGTGAAGCACGTCCGCTCGGCGGTGCAGAGGATGTCGTTCGCGCCGCCCGGGACCGGCGTCCGACGCGAGAACGTCCGCCCGCCGTCGGCCGTCGCCAGCACTCGGCCGTCCGCGAGCAGCAGATAGCCGACGCGGTCGGTCGGGAACGAGAACGACGTCACGCCCACCGGGCAGCGGGCGTCACGAGCCGTGAACGGGAGGCGGAAGAACGTGTCGCCGCCGTCGTCGGAGCGGCGGACCGAGCAGCCGCCGCCGACGAGGACGTGATCGGGCGCGCCGCCGGCGAGGCGGACGTGGGCGAGGTCGAGGGTGAGGCCGGTGACGATGCCCGACCACGTCGCGCCCGCGTCGGTGCTTTTCAGGAGCGTGCCGAACTGCCCCGACGCGTAGCACGTCGAGCCCGAGCAGGCGAGGTCGGTGAGAGTGTTCGGACCGAGGAGCGGGTTGCCCGAGTACCAGCCGGAGTGCGGAGTGTTGACGCCGGCCGAGGCGACGGAGAGAAGGGCCAGCGCCGCGAGGATTGCGCCGAGCAAGGCGCGCGAGAGAGAGCCCATCGGTGTGCCTTTCTGTCGGGGGTGAGGGCCGACCGATGGTGCGTTTAGGCGAAACTCAATTCAAGAGTTTTCCGCGAAAATTGAGCACATCCGTACGCGCTCTTAAAAGAGCGTGATTTGTCTGATGGTTTTGTAAAGGAAGCCGCTTTTCCGGCTAGAAAAGCGCGTGCTAGCTTTGCGCGCCCTCGGGGGGCGGCGGCTGCATCGCCTGGCCCGGCAGCGGGAGCGGCTTCGGCCGCGGCAGGCGCTTGCGCCCCTCGCCGGCCTTCTCCTTCTCCGGAGGCGCCTCCGCGGCCTCCTCCTCCGGGAAGACCAACTCCTCGGCCTCGCCGGCGAGCAGACGCAGGAACTGATCCTTGTCGATCGTCTCGCGCTCGATGAGGATCCCGGAGAGGCGGTGCAGCTCTTCCTTGTGCTCCTCGAGCACCCGGCGGGCCTCGCCGTGGGCGTCCTCGATCACGAGGCGGATCTCGTCGTCGATCTCGCGGGCGATCTCCTCGGAATAGTCGGGCTCGGAGGCCATCTCGCGCCCGAGGAACGGCATGTCCTGGTTGCGGCCGAGGACGCGCGGCCCGAGCTTGTCGCTCATCCCGTAGCGCATGATCATCTGCTTGGCCGTGTGCGTGACCTTCTCGAGGTCGTTGGCGGCCCCGGTCGTGACCTCGTTGAAGACGAGCTCCTCTGCCGCGCGCCCCCCGAGGACCGACGCAAGCTGCTTCATCAGCGTCGTCTTCGTCGTCAGGTAGCGGTCCTCGCGCGGGAGCGTGATCGTGTAGCCGAGCGCCTGGCCGCGGCTGATGATCGAGATCTTGTGCACCTCGGCGTCCTGGTCGAGGTAGTGGCCGACGATCGCGTGGCCCATCTCGTGATAGGCCGTGACCTTGCGCTCCTCCTCCGAGAAGAGGCGCGTCTTCTTCTCGGGGCCGGCGATCACGCGCATGATCCCTTCCTCGAGCTCCTCCTGGCCGATCGTCTTCCTGCC
>JBKPFD010000188.1:0-20242 GCA_046729155.1 Actinomycetota bacterium | reverse complement strand
GAGCTCGCGCGCCTTGAGCCACTCGAAGTCGATGTCCTTGTTCGAGGCGTTGACGACGAGCAGGTAGCGGTCGGGCGCGAGGCGGTAGGCGATCAGGTCGTCGACGATGCCGCCGTCCTCGTTCGTCAGGAGCGTGTACTGCGCGCCGCCGACGTCTACTCGGCCGAGGTCGTTCGAGAGCAGCGACTGCAGCAGCTGCTCGGCCTTCGAGCCCTCGACCTCGATCTCGCCCATGTGCGAGACGTCGAAGACGCCGGCGTCCTCACGGACGGCGCGGTGCTCCGGGATGACGCCCTCGTACTGCACGGGCATCTCCCAGCCCGCGAACGGCACGAGCCGCGCGCCGAGCGCGCGGTGCCGTTCGTACAGCGGCGTCCGCAGAAGCGTCTGCATGCCGGGCGGATGCTAATGAACGCCCGGCGGCTGACCGGCACCGAAAAGCGACGACGGCCGGCCACACTGCGGCTCGACGAGCGGCTGCGCGGCCGGCCTTGTCGCCTGGCAGACCTGCGAGGCCTGCCGGGAGGGCAAGCCGGTCCTTTCCGCGCCGCTAGTCCTTAAACGGTGCTACTCGCGGAGAAACGACGGAACCTCGAGCACGTCCTCCGGCAGCTCGAAGCCCTCGTCGACCTGCGGACGCTCGCGGCCGTCCTCTGCGGGCGCCGCTTCGCGCTCGCGGCGGCGTCGCCGGTACCGCTCGGGGCCGAAGCCCGTCGCGATGACCGTCACGCGCACCTCGTCGCGGAGCCCCTGGTCGATGACGGCGCCGAAGATCACGTTCGCCTGCTGGTCGGCCGCGCTGGTCACCACTTCCGCGGCCTCGTTCACCTCGAACAGGCCCATGTCCGGCCCGCCGGTGATGTTGAGCAGGATCCCGGTCGCGCCCTCGATCGACGCCTCGAGCAGCGGCGACGAGACCGCCGCCCGCGCCGCCTCGGCGGCCCGGTTCTCGCCGGAGCCGACGCCGATCCCCATCAGCGCCGAGCCCGCGTCGCGCATGATCGTGCGCACGTCGGCGAAGTCGAGGTTGACGAGGCCGGGAATCGTGATCAGGTCGGTGATCCCTTGCACGCCCTGGCGGAGGACGTCGTCGGCGAGCCGGAACGCGTCGACGATCGACGTCTCCTTCTCGACGACCTGGAGCAGGCGGTCGTTCTCGATCACGATCAGCGTGTCGACCTCCTCACGCAGGTCGCGGATGCCGACCTCCCCCTGCTCGGCGCGGCGTCGGCCCTCGAACGAGAACGGCCGCGTGACGACGCCGACCGTGATCGCGCCGATCTCGCGCGCGAGCGAGGCAACCGTCGGCGCTGCACCCGTGCCCGTGCCCCCGCCCTCGCCGGCCGTGACGAAGACCATGTCCGCGCCCTTCAGGGCTTCCTTCAGCTCGTCCTTGCTCTCCTGCGCGGCCGCTCTCCCA
Source organism: Actinomycetota bacterium (assembly GCA_046729155.1). Classification (GTDB taxonomy): domain Bacteria; phylum Actinomycetota; class Thermoleophilia; order Gaiellales; family Gaiellaceae; genus VAXT01. Next base: position 18,822 of record JBKPFD010000188.1, on the reverse strand, counting down.
ATCTCGGGATTCGCGCCCGCACCGAGGCCGCGCGTCGCCTCGGCGCCGATCTGGATCTTCAGGTCGGCGTCGGTCATCAGGAGCGCCTGCGCGTCGGTGTTGACCGCGATGAACTCGACGCCGGACAGGCCGGCGTCGACCATCCGGTTGACGGCGTTCGTGCCGCCACCGCCGACGCCCGTGACTTTCAGAACCGCAAGGAACTTGCTGGACGGATCACGCATGTTCATAGTCGAGACCTCAAGCTGTAGTGGAGCTTATGCCCCAGGCCGGACGAAAGACGGCCAGAGCCTACGCGGGCCTTCCCCGCATGTCAACGCGGAAACTCGGCCCAAAACGTAAAGCTCAACTTGAGAGTTGAGACTCGATCCTGGCGGCGGCCCGCTCGGGCACGCTGACGTCAAGGTATCCGCTCGAGGCGTCGGCCGGCAGCGCCTGAAGGATCCGCGTCGTAACCGCGATCTTGAGCGGGACGTCCTCGAGCGATCCGAGGCGAACCTCGATGCCCGAGCGCAGTACGAGCACGACCTCGTCGCCGGCCGTCCGCGCTTCGCCCACCCGGTCGTAGAAGTTGCGATCCGCGGCGAGCACGCGGCCGAGCGCGACCGCGGGAAGGAAGGTTTCCTTCTGCTCGAGGAGCGCGCCGGGGCTCGGCACCGCGAGACGCGCGATCCAGATCCGCGCGAGCCCGCGCGGCGGCGACCCCAAGACCTCGCGGAGGACCCGGCCTTGCTCCGAGATCACCCACGAGTCCGGCCCTCGCCGCAGCACGGCGGCCGGGCGTTCGGCGCTCACGGTCACACGCAGGGTGCTCGGGAAGGAGCGATCGACGCCGAGCAGCGTGACGTCCTGGAGGCCCGCGAGCCGGCGCTCGACGTCCGCCGCGTCGAGCGAGAGCAGGCTCTCGCCGGCGAGCGGCTCCAGGGCGCGCTCCACGCGCCTTGTGGCCGCGGGCGGCGTGCCTTCGACCTCGACCGCCCGCACGGCGAAGAGCGAGGTCTCCCGCGCGGCCACATAACCTCCGATCCCCGCCGCGAGAATCGCGAACGCGACCGCGAGCGAACGCCCTGAAGGGAGAACGCGGCCGAGGACGGAGAAGGAGCCACGCGCGGTCGACGGCAAAGCCGCAGCGCGCGTCCCCGCACGACGCTGGGTGGACACTGCGCCCTGTTCGCCGCCACCGAGGGCGCTCCTACAACCGTTCCCCCGCCGGCGGCAGCTCGAGCTCGCCCACGAAGCGCACCTCGCGCTCGAGCTCGATGCCGAAACGCTCGAGCGCGCGGCTTCTGGCCTCGGCCATCAGCGCGAGCGCCTCGATCGCCCTCGCGCCGCCGCCCGCGTTCTCGATGAAGTTGCCGTGCCGCGGGGAGATCTGCGCGCCGCCGATTCGGTACCCCTTGAGCCCGCAGGCCTCAACCATGCGCCCTGCCGAGAGCTCGTGCTCGGGATTCTTGAAGACGCTGCCGAACGTGCGCTTGTTCGTCGGTTGGGCAGCCTTGCGCCGGGCCTGCAGCTCCGCGACCGTCGCCTTGATCTCCTCCGGAGGGCGAGGCGTCAGCCGGAACTCCGCTCGCGCGACGACCTCGTCGTCCTTGATGTGGGAGCGGCGGTACTCGAGCCCGAGCTCGTGCGGGCCACGCCACTCGGCACCTTCGGCCGAGACGACGAGCGCGCGCTCGAGGATCGCCTTCCAGTCGCCGCCGTACGCGCCCGCGTTCATCGCCACACCGCCGCCGACGGTGCCTGGAATCGCGCACGCGAACTCGAAGCCGCCCAGCCCGGCCGCCCGCGCCCGGTGGAGGCAGACGGCGTTCGCGGCGCCGCCGCCGGCAACGAGTCGGTCACCGTCCGTCTCGGCGGACGCGAGCTCGCCCTCGAGCCGCAGCACGAGCGCCTCGACGCCGTCGTCTGCGACGAGCAAGTTCGAGCCGAGGCCGATCGTCACGACGTCGACGCCTTCGCCGGCCGCCCAGCGCAACGCCTCCGCAAGCTCGTCCTCGGTCGTAGGCCGCGAGAGCCATCGCGCGGGGCCGCCGATGCCTACGGTGGTGAACCGGGCCAGCGGCAGGTTCGTCTCGATCTTCGTCACGCCAGCGCTTCGAGCAGGTCGGGGATCACGCGGTCGACGTCGCCGGCGCCGACCGTCAGGACGACATCGCCCTCGCGCGCGCGTCCGGCGAGGAAGCTTGCACCGTCATCGACGTGCGGCGTCCACGCGACGGGCATCCCGGGGCGCGTCTCGGCGAGCGCGTCGACGACGAGCTTGCCGGTGACGCCGTCGATCGGCTCCTCGCGGGCCGGATAGACGTCGGCCACCGCGACGGCGTCGGCGGCTGCGAGCGCCTCGGCGAGCTCGCGCGCGAGGTGGCGCGTCCTCGAGAACAGGTGCGGCTGGAAGAGAACGAGCACCCGGCCGCCGCCGGCGTCCTCGCGTGCGGCCGCGACCGTGGCGGCGATCTCCGCCGGGTGGTGTGCGTAGTCGTCGAACACAGTGACGCCGCCCGCCTCGCCGCGCCGCTCGAGCCGCCGGCCGGTCCCGCGAAACTCCGCCAGCGCGGTCCGGGCGTCCTCGGCCGGCACTCCTGCGAGCTCGAGCGCAGCGAGCGCTGCGGCGGCGTTGCGCCGGTTGTGCTCGCCGGCCACCGCCAGCTCCACGTCCGCAGGCTCGAGCTCGTCGCCGCGTACGACCTGCGGCGCCTCGGCCAACCAGCGCTCGAAGAGCTCCTCGACCTCCGCGCGCGAGGCGAACTCGCTGTGGTGGTCGAGGTCGACGTTCGTGACGACGGCGATCGTCGGCCGCAGGTGCTCAATCGTGCGGTCGGACTCGTCACCCTCGACGACGAGCCAGCCCGATCCCGCGCGCGCGTTGCCGCCGAGCTGCGGCACTTCGCCGCCGATGAGGAACGCGGGATCCCGGCCGAGCCGGTCGAGCACGAAGGCGATCATCGCCGCGGTGGTCGTCTTCCCGTGCGCGCCCGCGACGACGATCGAGTCCTGCCCTGAGACGAGCTCTGCGAGGATCTCCGCACGCGTCCGGCCGGGCACACGGCCCGCGTACGCCGTGGAGACGATCGCCTCGAAGCCGTCCGGGGCGCCCACGGGCTCCGCCTCGATCGTGACTGGGATCCCGGCCGAGCGCACATGCTCGAGGTACGGCGTGTCGACGCGATCCCACCCGGCGACCTCGGCGCCCCACGCGTTCGCGAGCACCGCGTAGCCGGACAGGCCGGCGCCGCCGATGCCGACGAACCAGAGCTTCCGGCCCTCAAGGCGCCGACTCGGCGGCGCCGCCTTCAGGACGCGCGAGCTTCGCTCGTGCGTCCGTCTGAACTGACCGGTCGATCCACCTGAACTCATGACGACCGCCCTGAGCCGGTACCAAGTGCGATCAGCTCCTCCGCGATCCTCCCGGCCGCGTCCGGGCGCGCGACCCGCTGCATCGCCTCGCCCATCTCCGTCATTCGGTCCGGATCGTCCAGCAGCGAGCGCGCGAGATCCGGCACGAGCCCGAGGTCGCTCTCCGGCACGACGATCGCGCCGCCCGCGTCCTGGAAGAACGCGGCGTTCTTCGCCTGGTGGTCCCCCGTCGCCAGCGGATAGGGAACGAGCAGGGCCGGCTTCCCGGCCGCCGCCACCTCCCAGACCGAGCCGCCGGCGCGCGCGATGACGAGGTCGCCGGCCCCGAGCGCCGCGCCGAAGTCGTCGGTGAACGGCGTGAGGACGTAGTCGGGCCGGCGCACCCGCGGCCGCAGCCGCTCGAAGTCCCGCTTGCCGGAGAGGTGCAGGACGGCCGGGCCCGCGGCGCCGAAGCTCTCGACGATGAGCTCGTTGAGGCTGCGGGCGCCCTGGCTACCGCCGAAGACGAGGAGCACCGGCCCCGAGCCCGGCAACCCGAAGCGCGCGCGGCTCTCGCCTCGCGGCAACGGTCGCGAGCGCGCGGGGATCGGCCGGCCGGTGACGCGGTACTTCGGCGGCCCCTTGCCGTCGACGGGGAAGGACAGAAAGACGCGCTTCGCAAAGGGAGCCGCGAGCCGGTTGGCGAGGCCGACGTGCGCGTCCGCCTCCATCAGCGCGGCCGGAATCCCCTCTCGCGAGGCCGCGTAGACCATCGGACCGGCGACGTAGCCGCCGCCTCCGAGCACGACATCGGGCCGCCGCCTCCTCAGGATCCGTCTGCAGGCGCGCGGCGCAGTCAGCGCCTGGCCGAGCGCGCGGGCGAGCGCGAGCCCAGGACGGCGCGGGAGCCCCGAGATGCGGAACGAGTCGAACTCGTAGCCGGCTTCAGGAACGAGGCGCGCCTCGAACCGATCCGGCGACCCTGCGAACGTCACCTGTACGCCGCGCTCGCCGAGCGCCTCTGCCACCGCGAGCGCGGGCAGAACGTGCCCGGCTGTGCCTCCGGCCGCGATCAGGCAGCGCAGCTCTCGCCCGTCCGTCATCGACCGCGATGTTAAGGAGGACGCCGACGGAAGCGAGCGACACGATCAGGCTCGAGCCTCCGTAAGAGACGAACGGCAGCGTGATCCCGGTCAGCGGCGCGGTGCCCAGCACGGCCGCGAGGTTGATCAGCGCCTGGCCGCAGACGAGCGTCGTCAGCCCGGCTGCGAGCCGCTTGCCGAACGGGTCACGGCAGCGCAGCGCGACCCTCAGGCCGGCGTACGCGAAGGCGACGTAAGCGGCCATAACGGCGGTCGTGCCGAGCAGCCCGAGCTCCTCGCCGATGACCGCGAAGATCATGTCCGTGTGCGCCTCGGGCAGGTAGTTGATCTTCTCGATGCCCTGCCCCATGCCGCGTCCGAAAATGCCGCCGGAGCCGAGCCCGATCATCGCCTGGACGGTCTGGAAGCCGGTCCCCTGCGCGTCCTGCCACGGGTCGAGGAAGCTGAAGAACCGCTCGCGCCGGTAGGGGGTCACCCAGATCGCCGCGAGCGCGACTGCGCACGCGAGCGAGCCGCCCGCCGCTAGAACCCGAAGCGGAGCACCGGAGACGACGAGAATCGCGCCCACGACGAGCACGAGCGCGATCACGGTCCCGAGGTCGGGCTCGACGAGGATCAGCGCGCAGAACGCGCCGACGACGAGCCCAATCGGGCGCGCGAGCTCGGCGAGCGTCCGCGGCGCGGGCCGCCGGGCGAGATACGCCGCGACCCAGATCGCGAGCGACAGCTTCGCGAGCTCGGACGGCTGGAAGGCGAGCGGCCCGAACGTCAGCCAGCGGCGCGCCCCGTTCACCTGCTCGCCGATCGCGAGCACGGCGAGACAGAGGAACGCACTCACGAACACGAGGGCCGGTGCGAGGTAGCGCAGCGCGCGGTAGTCGGTGCGCGAGGCGGCGATGAGCAGGCCGACGCCGATCAATGCGTAGATCCCCTGCCGCTTCAGATAGAAGCCCGGGTCGCCGCCGCCGAGCGCCGCCGGCGCCGATGTCGCGCTGTAGACCATCACCAGCCCGAACGCCGCCAGGCCGAGCGTGACGAGGATCAGGATGTGGGACTCGAGCTGCCCTTTCTTCACCCGGTGATGTTCGCCACCAGGAGCTTGAAAGCCTCCCCACGCTCTTCGTAGTCGCGGAATTGGTCGAAGCTCGTGCAGGCCGGCGCGAGGAGGACGACCTCACCCGGCTGCGCGGTCCGCGCTGCGGCCTCGACGGCGCTCTCGAGGTCGCCGACGCGCTGGTGGTCGACGCCGGCGAGCTCGAGTGCGATACCGATCTCGTCCGCCGCCTCGCCGATCACGTAGACGCGCTTCGCCCGCTTCTTGAGGTCGAGGGCGAGCTCGCTGTAGCTCTCGCCCTTCCCGCGCCCCCCGAGGATGACGTGGAGCGGAGCGTCGTAGGCGGCGACGGCGCGGCGTGCGGCCGCGGTGTTCGTCGCCTTCGAGTCGTTGACGTAGCGGACGCCCTTCGCCTCGCCGACGAGCTCCAAGCGGTGCTCGACGCCGGGGAAGGTCTCGAGGGCCGCTGCGATGGCGTCGTCGTCGACGCCGGCGACGCGGGCCGCAGTGGTCGCGGCGGCCGCGTTCTCGCGGTTGTGCGCGCCCGGAATGCGCGGCTCGGCGGGCAGCGGGTCGGAGCCGTCGAACTCGATGCGATCCGCCTGTCCTGGAATCTCGCCGAAGCCGCGCGGGACGACCGCGGTGTCGGAGGCGTCCTGGTTCTCGAAGACGCGCAGCTTCGCTCGGCGGTACTCGTCGAACGCGCCGTGCCGGTCGAGGTGGTCGGGCTCGAGGTTGAGCAGGACGGCGATCCTCGGCCGGAACTCGACGATGTCCTCGAGCTGGAAGCTCGAGACCTCGCAGACGATCCATTGCGCCGGGGACACCTCGCCGTCCAGCTCGCAGAGCGCACGGCCGACGTTGCCCGCGACCGGCGCCTCGAGCATCGCGCCCAGCAGCTCACTCGTCGTCGTCTTGCCGTTCGTGCCGGTCACGGCGAGGACGGGGTTGTCGTCGAGGAGCCGGTAGCCGAGCTCGAGCTCGCTCCAGACCGGAATCCTGCGACGCCGTGCCGCCGCCACGAGCGAGGCTTCGCCGGGAACTCCCGGGCTCTTGACGACGAGCTCGACGTCGGCGAGCAACGACTCGTCCTCGCTTCCGAGGCGAACGTCGACGCCCGCGGCGGCGAGGCCCTCCGTGTCCAGGTCGGCGGCGCGGTCGGCGCCGACGACCTCCACCTCGCGGCGGGCGAGCGCGAGCGCCGCCGCCTGGCCCGAACGGGCGAGGCCCACGACCAGCACCCGGCGCGGAAGGTCGCTCATCGCAAGTCGCGGAAGCCGGCGAAGTAGTACTTGTAGTAGAGCGCGAAGGCGGTCGCGCACAGGATCCCGGCCAGGATCCAGAAGCGCACCATGATCTTCGTCTCCGACCACGCCTTCATCTCGAAGTGGTGGTGGATCGGCGCCATCAGGAAGATCCGCCGGCCCCAGTAGCGGAACGAGAAGACCTGCAGGATCACGGAGAGCGCCTCGATCACGAAGATCCCGCCGATCAGCAAGAGCAACAGCTCCGCCTTCGTCATGATCGCGAAGCCGCCGAGCGCGCCGCCGATCGCCATCGCGCCGGTGTCGCCCATGATCACCTCGGCCGGGAAGGCGTTGTACCAGAGGAACCCGATTCCACCCCCGATCAGCGCCGCGCCCCAGATCGCCAGGTCCTGCGCCGGCTCACGGCCCACCGGGACGGCGACCTGGCCCTCGCGGATGTAGGCGAGCATGTTGATCGCCGTGAACGTGAAGAGCGCGATGATGCCGACGCCGATCGCGAGGCCGTCGATGCCATCCGTGAGGTTCGCGCCGTTCGCCGCGCCCGCGATGACGAGGAAGAGGAGCAGGAAGAAGCCGAACGAGAGGCCCACCTTCCAGTCGAGCAGGGGCACGTAGACCGACTTCGCGAGCCGCTCGTCCTGCACCACCCACCCGACCCCGACGGTGATCGTCGCCAGCAGAGCCAGCTTCCAGCGCCCCGCGAGGCCGAGCGAACGCCGGTGCGTGACCTTGATGTAGTCGTCGGCGAAGCCGATCGCGGCGCACGCGAGCGTGACGAAGAACACCGTCAGCCCCTCGGTCGTGTACCGGCTGAGGATCAGGAACGGGACCACCGCCGAGAGGACGAACAGGACCCCGCCCATCGTCGGCGTGCCCTGCTTGACCTGGTGGCCGATCGGGCCCTCCTCGCGGATGTGCTGCCCGAACTCCTTCGCCCGGAGGAACGCGATCAGCTTCGGCCCGGCGAGGATCGAGATCGCCATCGACAGGATGGCAGCGGCGAGGACTCGTTCCATCTAGACGCGTACCGCCATGATCGCCTCGGCCACGATTTCGAGCCCCAAGGCACGTGACGCCTTGACGAGAACGGCATCGCCCGGACGCACGACGTCCTCGAGCGCGGCGATCGCGTCCTCGACGGTGGCGACCGAGCGGGCGTCCGCGACTCCTTCCGCCCCCTCGAGGTAGTAGCGCGCGAGCGGCCCGACGGCGAGCAGCGCGTCGACGCCCTCGCGTGCCGCCGCCGCGCCCACGTCGACGTGGAAGGCCGGGCCGTCCGGACCGAGCTCGGCCATGTCGCCGAGAATGGCCACCTTGCGCCGGTCGCCCGCCCGCGCGGCGAGGTGCGCGAGCGCCGCGGCCATCGCGTCGGGGTTCGCGTTGTAGGCGTCGTTGATCAGCAGCCCGCCACCGGGGAGCGCAGTCTCCTCCCCGCGCCAGCGCGAGAGGTGAACCTCGCCGGCTCCGCGCTGAACGTCGTCGAGCGGCAGCCCGAGGGCGTCGTAGGCGTGCAGTGCGGCGAGCGCGTTCACCGCCTGATAGCGCGCGGTGAACGGAAACTCGAGCTCGAGCGTGCGTTCGCCGAGCGCGAAGCCGACCCGGGCACTGTTGCCGGCCGGCTCGAACGAGACGACGTCGTCCGGTCGGAAACGGCGGATCCCGACGTCGTCACGGCCCAGGTGCGGCTCGAGCAACGGCTCGTCGGGGACGACGGCGACGCCTCCCGCGGGCAGGCACGCGACGACCTCTGCTTTGGCCTGGGCGACCTTCTCGACGGTCCCGAGGAGCTCGAGATGCACCGGCCCGATGCTCGTGATGACGCCCACGTCGGGCTTGGCCACGGCGCAGAGCTCGGCGATCTGCCCCAGCCCGCGCATGCCCATCTCGCAGACGACGATCTGTGTTTCCGGCTCGATCCGGGCAAGCGTGAGCGGCAGCCCGATCTCGTTGTTGTGGCCGCCCTCCGCCGCCACCGTGCGCGCGTGCGGCCGGCAGAGCGCGGCGAGGATGTCCTTCGTCGACGTCTTGCCGGTCGAGCCGGTGATGGCGACGACGCGGGCGGACGAGCGGGCACGGACGGCGGCTCCGAGAGCGGCGAGCGCGGCGAGCTCGTCGTCCGGGTCGAGGACGGCCGCGGCCCCGCGAGCGAAGGCGTGGCGCGCGAAGTCGATTCCCGACCCGAGGGCCACGAACAGGTCGCCTTCCTCGACCAACCTCGAGTCGACCTGGATACCGGTCACTTCCTCCGCCCACGGCGCGCGGTCGAGCCGCCCCGGGCAGAGCTCGGCGACCTCGTCGAGCGAGAGCGGGATCACGTACGCGCGCCGAGCCGCCTCAGCGCTTCCCGGGCCACTTCGCGATCATCGAAAGGCACCGTTCGGTCCCGGAACTGCTGCCCCTGCTCGTGGCCCTTGCCTGCGATCAGCACCACGTCGCCGGGCGCGGCCGTCTCGACGGCGCGCGCGATCGCCTCGCGGCGGTCCGGCTCGACCTCGAGCTCGCCCGCGGCGCCGGCCAGGATCTCCTCGATGATCGCGCGCGGATCCTCGCTGCGCGGGTTGTCCGAGGTGACGATCGGGACATCGGCGAGGTCGGCGGCGATCCGGCCCATCAGCGGCCGCTTGCCGCGGTCCCGGTCGCCGCCGCAGCCGAAGACGCAGATCACGCGCTCGCTCGTCAGCCCTCGCGCGGCGCGGAGCACGTTCTCGAGCGAGTCGGGCGTGTGCGCATAGTCGACCAGCACGGTGAATGGCTGGCCCTCGTCGACGGACTCGAAACGGCCGGGGACTCCGGCGAGCCGCTCGATGCCGGTCGCGATCTCCTCGTCGCCGATCCCGAGCAGGCGCGCACCCGCCATCGCCGCGAGCGCGTTCTCGACGTTGAAGCGGCCCTTGAGCTTCAGGTCGATGCCGTCGAGGGCGTCCGGCTGCAGCTCGGCGTCGTCCGCGAGCCCGTACGTGAGCGCGTCGGGCCGGTCCGCGGCCAGCTTGCGGCCCCACGGGTTGCCGACGTTCACCGCCGCCGGCGGGCGGGGCTCGTCCACGAAGAGGCGTCGCTTTGCCTCGAAGTAGTCCTCCATCGTCCCGTGCAGGTCGAGGTGGTCCTGCGTCAGGTTCGTGAAGACGAGGCAGGCGAATCTCGTGCCCGCGAGGCGACCGTAATGAGAGCCGTGCGACGTCGCCTCGAGCGCGCAGCTGCGGTCGCCCGCGTCGAGCATCTCCCGGAACGCGCGCTGCAGGTCGATCGCCTCCGGCGTCGTGCGCAGCGCGGGCCGCCGCTCGCCGCCGACCCGGCTCTCGATCGTGCCGAGCAGCCCCGGCCTGCGGCCTGCTGCGTCGAGGATCGAGTAGAGCAGGAAGGCGGTCGTCGTCTTGCCGTTCGTGCCGGTCACGGCCGCGATCTCGAGCTCGTCGGTTGGGCGCCCGAAGAACTCCGCCGCGGCCGGAGCCATCGCGGCGCGTGCATCGGCGACGACCACCTGCGGGACTCGCAAGGAGAGCGGCCGCTCGACGACGAGCGCGACCGCGCCCGCGTCGACCGCGCGCTCGGCGAAATCGTGCCCATCGGTGCGCTCGCCTGGCACGCAGAAGAAGAGGGTTCCCGGGCCTACGGCGCGGCTGTCGTATGCGAGGTCCTCGATCTCCACCGAGGAGTCGCCGACAACCTGGCTGGGCGAAAGGGGCTCTAGGAGCCGGGTGAGGTCCAACTCGGCTTCACCAGGGGCGAGCCTAGCAATGCGACCCGTCGGGACCAGATCCCTTGAGTCGTCCGTTGTTAAGGCGTCTGACCCCTCGGCGCGTCCGGCGGGATCTCGAGGTACTGGAGCCCGAAGCGGGCGATCTCGGCGAAGGCCGGCGCGGCGACGACGCCGCCCCAGATTGCGCTCGCCGGATCGTCGACGGTGACGAGGACGACGAGCCGCGGATCTGTCGCCGGAACGACGCCGACGAAGGACGCGACGTACCGCGTCTTCGAGTAACCGCCGTCCGGGTCGGGCTTCGCCGCGGTGCCCGTCTTGCCGGCCACCTGGTACCCCGGAAGCGCCGCGGCCGTGCCCGTCCCCTCGACGACGACGTCGCGCATCATCGCCATCACTTCGCGCGCCACGCGCCGGGAGAGGATGCGGCGGGCGGCGACCGGCGCACGCTCGTCCGTGCCGACTCGGTCGACGAGGTGCGGGCGCAGCCAGACGCCGTCGTTCGCGACCACGGCGTAGGCGGCGGCCATCTGCACCGGGGTGACGGCGACGCCGTGGCCGATCGGCATCGTCCCGATCGTCGAGCCCGACCAGCGCTCGAGCGGCGGGACGATCCCGCGCGTCTCGCCCGGGTAGTCGATGCCGGTCTTGCGGCCGAAGCCGAAGCGCTTGATCCACTCGGAGAGGCGGCTCTCGCCGAGCAGCTGCGCCAGCGTGATCGTCCCCACGTTCGAGGACTGCGAGATGATCTCGTCCACGGTCAGGCGCTCCGTGCCGCGCTCGTGGGCGTCGTGGATGACGCGGTCTGCGACGTGGATCTCGTACGGGAGCGTGAACGCGGTGGTCGGCGTGACGAGCCCCTCCGAGAGCGCGGCGCTGACGGTCACGACCTTGAAGGTCGACCCGGGCTCGTACGTGTCGGTGACGGCGCGGTTGCGCTGGAAGTCGCGCGGGACGTCGGGGAACCGGTTCGCGTCGTAGCCCCGCTCGACGGCCATGGCGAGGATGCCGCCGGTGCGCGGGTCGAGGACGACCGCGCTCGCGGCCTTCGCGTCCCAGCGCTCCACCGTGGCGTGCAGCACGGCCTCCGCGTTCGCCTGCAGCGTGTGATCGAGCGTGAGGTGGACGTCCTGCCCCTCCTCGGCGGCCGTCGAGCTCAGCACCTCGATCGCGCGACCGGACGGATCGCGGACGACCGTCTCGCGGCCGGCGCGCCCGCGGAGCGTGCGGTCGAGCGCGAGCTCGAGCCCGGCGAGGCCGCGGTTGTCGGTGCCCGCGTAGCCGAGGACCTGCGCGGCGACGCGGCCCTGCGGATAGACCCGCTGCTCCTCCGGGACGAAGCCGAGCCCCGGCAGCTTCTGCTGCTCGAGGAGCTTCGTGCGCTTCGGGTCGGCCTTGCGCGCGACGTAGACGAAGCCGCGCGAGCGGTCGGCGAGCAGCCCGAAGAGCCGATCTGGGGCGATCCGGAGCGTCTTGCCGACGGCGAGCGCGACGGCGCGCGGGTCGTCGATCTCGCGCGGGTTCGCATAGACCGTCGTCGCCTGGCGCCCGATCGCGAGCTGCACGCCACCGCGGTCGTAGATCGTTCCCCGCGCCGCGGGGTCGACGAGTGTCGCCTGGTGCTGCCCCTGCGCGAGCCGGTCGAGATCCTGTGCGCGGACGCCCTGGAGCCAGGCCGCACGCACGAACATGGCCGCGAAGGCGAACGCGAACGAGACGAGCAGCAGGCGGATCCGGCGGTTTGCGAGCTTCACTGCGGCGGCGCCCGGAGGTCGAGGTAGGTCCACTGGTCAGGACCCGCCGGGACGAGGCCGCTGCCGCGGGCGAGGCCCTGGATGCGCGCGGCCGCTGCCCGGCTCGCGATCTCGGACGCGAGGTCGGCGTTGTCGGCGCGCAGCTTCGCGCGCTCGCGGCCGAGCTCCTCGTAACGAACGTTCAGACGGAGCACCGCAACGTTGAGGGCGACGACCCCGGTCAGCAGGACGGCGACAAGCCCGATCCAGACGGCGCCGCCGGCCAGCCTCCGCCGCGGCGTTCGACGTGCCTGCGGCTTCCGCGCCGGCTTCGGTCGTGGCCGCGCCTTCGACCGGGCCGGACCAGGCCGAGCTCGGGCGGCTGCCGCGGCGCGCGCCATCAGGTCTTGCTAGCGGCGCGCAGCCTGGCCGAGGCGGCGCGCGGGTTGAGGGCGATTTCCTGCGGGCTGGGGCGGATCGCCTTGCGGTTCAGCCGCCGCAGCTCCGGCTCGCGCCCGCACACGCAGACCGGGAAGTCGGGCGGGCAGACGCAGCCGCGCTCGAGCCTTTGGAAGAAGCGCTTGACGATCCGGTCCTCGAGCGAGTGGAACGCGATCACGGCCATGCGCCCGCCGGGGCGCAGCATCTCGAGCGCGGCCGGCAGCGCGGCCTCCAGCTCGCCGAGCTCGTCGTTGACGGCGATGCGAAGCGCCTGGAAGACGCGCTTGGCCGGATGCCCGTCACCGAAGCGAGCCGGCGCGGGGATCGCGGAGCGGATCAGCTCGACGAGCTCGCCGGTCCGCTCGATCGGCTGCTTCTTGCGCCTGCGCGCGATCGCGCGGGCGATCTGCTTCGCGTAACGCTCCTCGCCGTAGCGCCGGAAGATCGTGGCCAGCTCGCGCTCGGGCTCCTCGTTGACGAGGTCGCGGGCCGAGAGCTCGGCGGTCGGGTCCATGCGCATGTCGAGCGGCGCATCGACGGCGTACGAGAAGCCGCGCTCGGGACGGTCGAGCTGCATGCTCGAGACGCCGAGGTCGAGCAGCACCGCGTCCGCCTGGACGCCACCGTCGGCGAGGCGCTCGAGCACGTCGGCCGCCTCGCCGCGCAGGAAGCGCGACGAGACGCCGGACCGGCGGCGGAAGCGCTCGAAGTACGGCCGCACGGAGGGGTCGCGGTCGAGGGCGATGAAACGGCCGCGCCCGCGCAGCTCGGCCGCCAGCACCGCGGCGTGGCCGCCGGCGCCGAAGGTCGCGTCGACGACGGTCTCGCCCGGCTTGACGTCGAGGAGCTGGCGGACCTCCTCGGCGAGAACGGGAACGTGATCAGTCTCGTTTGGTCGCAAGACGTTCGGCAACATCTTCTGCGCTCCCTTCGACCTCGTTCAGCTCTGTGCGCCACGCGGCTGCGTCCCAGAGCTCCAGGTGGTCCCGCATCCCCGCGACGACGACATTCCGCCCCAGTCCCGCGTGCTGGATCAGGGCGGACGGGATCATCACGCGCCCCTGGCGGTCGAGCTCGGCCTCGGCGGCGCCGGTGAAGAAGAAGCGCTGCATCCGGCGCCCCTCCCTGCTGAGCGGGTCGAGCCCGGCAAGACGTGTCTCGACCAGTCGCTCCCAGTCTTCGGGGCGATACGCGTACAGGCACTTGTCCATGCCGCGCGTGAGGACGACGCCGCCCGCGAACGGAGCCCGGAACTTCGCCGGGAACGTGAGGCGGTTCTTGTCGTCGAGAGTGTGCTCGTGTTCACCGAGGAGCATTCGCGGGGCTTGGAGGGTCTACCACTTCGCCCCACTTTACTCCACGATGGTCCACGACGCAACCCCAGAGCCCCATCACTCGCGCCTACGGGTCGCACGGGCCGCCGTACGCGCCACGGATCGTCATCGCCTTCGCCGCGACCTCCGACGCGACGGTCAGCGCAGCCTCGACGTCGTCGCCCCTGCCGAGCGCGAAGGCGAGGCCCGCCGCGAACGAGTCGCCGGCTCCGTAGGCGTCGGCGCGCGGGCCCGGCAGGTCGGCCGCGCGGTACCGCCCCTCGCGCCCGTCGGCGACGAAGCGCCCGCCTTCGCGGCCCATCGTCGTCACGACGAGCTTCGGCGGCGGCTCGAGCACACCGGCTTCGTAGTGCTCGCGAGGATCCGTGCTCGAGTGGACGAGCGCGTCCAGCTCGACGCCCGCGGCCTGAAGTGTCGGCAGCTCCCTGGCCGTCGCGACGAGCATGCGGGCCCGGCGCGCGGCCCGAAGCGCATCGACGTCGCCGGCGGTGAAGTAGACGCCGTCGACCTCTGCGAGCTCGTCCCACGGGAGCGGATCGCCGCCGTGCGGGTGCAGCTTCGGGCCGAGCAGGGTGATCGTCCGCTCACCGCGGTCGTCGACGTACGTGAAGCCGCGCCGCTGGCTCTCGTCGCGGGTCGCGGAGTGGACGCGCAGGCCGAGCAGGTTCAGGGCCTCGCGCGCGCTTCGACCAGCCCAGTCGTTGCCGACCGCCACGAAGAAGTCGCAGTCGCCGGCCAGCTCGCGCAGGCGTACGGCGGCGACGGCTCCTCCGCCTGCAGCCTCCGTCCAGCTTCCGCGCGCAGTGATGATCTCTCCCGGCTCCGGCAGGCGCTCGACGGCGGCGAACCGGACCCACTCGACGTGCCCGACGACGGCCATCCGCACGGCGGGCAGTCTCACATTTGCGCGCCCGTCCGCGTTACTGATGATGATGGCGCCCGTGCAGCCCGTCCCACCGTTCGAGCGGTTCTATGCCGAGCACCGCGATGCCGTCCTCGCCTACCTGCGCCGGCTGCTCCCTCGCGAGGCAGCCGAGGACGCGTGGCAGGAGACCTTCCTCCGCGCCCTCCGGGCCTATCCGCGGCTACGGCACGGCCGCCACCTGCGCGCTTGGGTCTTCACGATCGCCGAGCGCGTCGCGATCGACGACCTCCGCCGCCGCAAGCCCGACGGCGAGCTCCCGGAGACAGCCGCAGAGGACGCGCAACCTGCTTACGCCGAGCTCGGCGAGCTGACGCGGACGCTGCCCCGGAAGGAGCGCGCCGCCGTCGTGCTCCGTTACGGCTACGACTTCTCCTACTCCGAGATCGGCGCCGCCCTCGGTTCCAGCGAGGACGCGGCGCGCCAGGCGGCCTCGTCGGGGGTCCGCCGACTACGAAAGGAGCCTCGATGACCGTCTCCCCCGCTCTCGACCGCCGCTTCCGCGCCGCCGCCGTCGACGCCGGCCTCCTCGACGTGGCCTACGACCTCGCCGAGACCCCGGTCGGAACGCTGCTCGTCGCCGCCACCGATCGCGGCCTCTGCCAGATCACCTTCGACCCGGAGCCGGATCGCGAGGCCGAGCGGCTCGCGCGCTCCTACGGCGCCCGCGTGCTCCGCGCTGCCCGCCCTGTCGACCCCGTCCGCCGCCAGCTCGACGAGTACTTCGCCGGCAAGCGGCGCGAGTTCGACCTCGACGTGGACCTCCACGCGGTCACGCCGTTCAGCCGCAGCGTCCTCACGCGGCTGGCCGCGATCCCGCACGGCGAGGTGACGACGTACGGCGCGCTCGCACGCGCTGCGGGCCGCCCCCGCGCCGCCCGCGCGGTCGGCACCGTGATGAACCGCAACCCGGTTCCGATCGTGCTTCCCTGCCACCGCGTGATCGGCGCCGACGGCCGGCTCGTCGGCTACGGCGGCGGGCTCGATCGCAAGCGCCTGCTCCTCACGCTCGAGGGCTCTCTGCCACCCTCCTGAGCAGGGCAAAACCACTCGCAGGAGGGGTGGAGAACTGCTGTGGCGTGTGCTACAAAGCGCATGCCCAGCAGGGTCTCGCGCATTGCCAGGGAGGGCGCCTTCGCACCAGCCCGAGAACCCACCGAATTCGAACTGCTCACCGCGCGCCGGCGGCCCGGCGCGACCCCGATTCCAGGAGGACTCCACATGGCCAAGTCCGTAGAGGACGCCGCCGCGACCCCGGCGAGGACGAACGGCGAGCCCACGACGACTGACGGGCAGCCCGCGCCCGCCGGCGCGCTCGTCGCCGACATCATCATCGCCAACGCCCCCGACCCGGTGTTCGTCTCCGACCTCGAGGGCAAGATCCTCCAGGCCAACGAGGCCGTATCGGAATTGCTCGGCTTCCGCCAGGACGAGGTCGTCGAGCAGTCGCTGTCGCGCTTCATCAGCGAGGAGGAGACGCGCGAGTTCACGGCGGCGCTGCGCGAGGTCGTCGAGCGCGGCGTGACCCGGAACGCGGTGCTCAACCCGCGCTCCGCGACCGGCGAGGTGATCCCGACGAGCCTGAACGCGTCGGCCCTTCGCGACCCGTCCGGCAAGGTGATCGGGGCGATCGGAATCCTCCGCGACATGCGCGAGCTGGACAAGGCCCGCGCGTACGCACAGCGCCTGATCGAGGACGCACCCGACCCCGTGTTCGTGACCGACCTCGAGGGCAAGATCCTGCAGGTCAACGAAGCCGTGTCGGAGCTCCTCGGCTTCCGCCAGGACGAGGTCGTCGAGCAGTCGCTGTCCCGGTTCATCAGCGCGGAGGAAACCCGCGAGTTCACCGCGGCGCTGCGCGAGGTGGTCGAGCACGGCGTGACCCGGAACGCGGTCCTCAACCCGCGCTCGGCGACCGGCGAGGTGATCCCGACGAGCCTCAACGCCTCCGCCCTCCGCGACGCCGACAACAAGGTCATCGGCGCCATCGGCGTGCTCAGGGACATGCGCGAGCTGGACAAGGCGCGCGCATACGCGCAGAGCCTGATCGAGAACGCGCCCGACCCGGTGTTCGTCTCCGACCTCGAGGGCAAGATCCTCCAGGTCAATGAGGCCGTGTCGCAGCTCCTCGGCTTCCGCGAGGACGAGGTGGTCGAGCAGTCGCTCTCGCGTTTCATCAGCGAGGAGGAGACGCGTGAGTTCACCGCGGCGCTACGCGAGGTCGTCGAGCGCGGCGTGACCCGGAACGCACGCCTGAACCCGCGCTCCGCGACCGGCGAAGTGATCCCGACGAGCCTAAACGCATCCGCGCTGCGTGACGCAGATGGCAAGGTCATCGGCGCAATTGGCGTCCTCAGGGATATGCGCGCCTACGAAGCCGTCGTGAGCGACCTCGAATCGTCGAAGGCCGAGCTCCAGGAGAAGATCCTCGACCTCGAGAAGTTCGAGGAGGTCGTCGTCGGCCGCGAGCTGAAGATGATCGCGCTCGAGAAGGAGCTCGAGGGCCTTCGCGCCGAGGTGCAGAAGCTGAGAGCCGCCTCGGCCTGATGGCAGCCGAGGCGAGCGCGGCCGACTCTCCCCCGTCTGCGCCAGAGGCGGCGGAGCTCCTGGAGACGCATGACCGCCTCCGGGAGAAGGTGCGGCAGCTGGAGCAGCGCGTCCGCCAGGCGGAGGAGCGCCGGCGCGCACTTCTGCACATCATGGGCGACCTCAACGAGACGAACCGCCGACTGGGTGACCAGCGGCGCGCGATGCTGCACATCCTCGTCGACTACGAGGCCGACCGCAGCAGGCTCGCGCGGCAGACCGAACGCCTCGACGCGTCACGGCGTGCACTCATCCACATCCTCCAGGACGCGCACGACTCGAATCTGCGGCTGGAGCGAAGCCGCAAGGCGATGATCCACATCATGGACGACCTGCGCGAGACGACGCACGAGATGGAGCGCCGCGAGCATGAGCTGCGGGAGAAGCAGGAGCAGCTCGTCCAGGCCGGCAAGCTCGCGACGCTCGGCGAGCTGACGACGGGCGTGGCGCACGAGCTCAACAACCCGCTCAACAACATCGGGCTCTTCGTGTCGAATGCGATCGACAGGATCGAGCTCGGCTCGGTCGCGACGGACGAGATCCGCCAAGACCTGACCGAAGCGCTCGAGCAGGTGCGGAAGGCGACGGACATCATCTCGCACCTCCGCACCTTCGGCCGGGCGGCTCCGGTCCCGTTCGAGCCGGTCCTGCTCGTGAACGTGATCGAGCGTGCTCTCTCCCTCACGCAGGAGCAGCTGCGCCTTCGCCAGATCTCGGTCGAGCTCGACCTCGGCTCGGGGGCCCTTGTCGAGGGCAACCCGATCCAGCTCGAGCAGGTCTTCATCAATCTCGTCACGAACGCCCGGGACGCGCTCGCCGATGCGGCGGTGCGCAAGATCACGATCTCGTCCGAGATCCGCCGCGAGACGGCCGTCGTCACCTTCGCGGACACGGGCAAGGGCATCCCGGCTGGCCTCGAGCAGCGGATCTTCGACCCGTTCTTCACGACGAAAGAGGTCGGCACCGGCACGGGGCTCGGTCTCTCGATCACGTACGGGATCATCCAGGAGCACGCCGGCACGATCTCGGTCGAGAGCGAGCCGGGTGAGGGAGCCCGCTTCGTGCTCGAGCTCCCGCTCGCACGCTCGGGGGACAACGGGTCGTGAACCACGCGGCGATCCTCATCGTCGACGACGACCCCGCACTTCTCCGCGCGCTGCCCGAGACGCTGCGACTGCGCATGAACGGGGTCGAGATCGAGACGTGCGACTCGGCGAAGCGGGCGCTGAAGATGATCGCGGCCCGCGACTACGACGCCATCGTCTCCGACATCAAGATGCCAGGGATGGACGGCCTCGCCCTCCTCGAGGAGGTTGGCAAGCTGCGGCCGTCGACGCCGACCTTGCTC
>JBKPFD010000187.1:0-5819 GCA_046729155.1 Actinomycetota bacterium | reverse complement strand
GCCCAGGCCAACCTGGCCGTGCTCAGCGACTACGCCGACCGCGAGGAGCTGGGACGGATCCACCTCGACGCGTCGGCCTCGTTCAACGAGGACCGGCGCGAGCTGCTGCGCGCGGAGGAGGGCCTGGCAAGCGACCTGTCGCGCGTCGAGGACCCGGTCGAGCGGAACGAGGAGGAGAAGGGCATCTCGCTGCGTTCGCTCGCCGAGGTCCTTGCCAACGCGAGCGACGCGTCCGCCTCCGCGTACCGCGACCTCCGCGAGCGCTGGTTCAACCGGCTGCTCGGGCCCGAGCGAGACGACACCCCCTCCTCGTACCACGTCGCCTACCTGCGCCGCCTCTCACCGCTCGCCGAGACGTACACGAAGGACCGGGCCGTCGACGTCTGCCTACAGTCGCTCGCGCAGCTCGGCTTCGACCTCGCGAACGACTCGAAGATCCACCTCGACGTCGAGGACCGGCCGCAGAAGTCGCCGCGCGCCTGTGTCATCGCCTCCGACGCGCCGAACGTCGTCCACCTGATCACGCGGGCGCAGGGCGGGCTGCACGACTACCAGGCCTTCCTCCACGAGGCCGGCCACGCGCTGCACTTCGCCGGCTGCGACCCCGAGCTGCCCTACACCTTCCGCAACCTCGCGCGCGACCATGCGCTGACCGAGATCTTCTCGTACATCCTCGAGGCCATCTCGCGCGAGCCCGCCTGGCACGCGGAGCACTTCGGCCTCTCCGCGGAGGACGCGGAGGCGAACTCGGAGGCGACGACGTTCCTCGAGGCGCTGCTCTTCCGCCGCTACGCGGCGAAGCTCGCGTTCGAGCTCGAGTTCTGGGGCCGCTTCCGCGACGACGGGGGCTCGCCGGAGGGCTACTCCGATCTGCTGTCCGACGCGACCGGCGTTGTCTACCGGTCCGAGGCGTACCTCGCCGACATGGATGCCGGCTTCTACTCGGCCGACTACCTGCGCGCGTGGATCCGCTCGGCGCAGTTGCGCGAGCACCTCGTTCGCGAGGTGGGCGAGGACTGGTGGCGGTCGACGGAGACCGGTGACCGCCTGCGCGCGCTCTTCAAGGAGGGGACGAAGCCCTCGAGCGAGGAGATCGCCTCGCGCCTCGGCTACGACCCGCACGACACCCGCCCGCTGCTGAACGAGCTTGGCGCGTAGCCAGGCCTCGCCTGCGGTCCGCTTCGACCGCTTCTACCGGTACGACGAGCTGACAGAACTGCTCCAGGCGTTCGCGCAGGAGCACCTGAACCTCTGCCGTGTCGAGTCGCTCGGCCAGTCGTACGAGGGCCGGGACATCTGGCTCGTGACGTTGACGAACTTCGACGCGGGCGCCGACCTCGACAAGCCCGCATTCCTGATCGAGGCGAACATCCACGCGCTCGAGGTCACCGGCTGCACAGCCGCGCTGAACCTGGTGCAGCGGCTCCTCTCCGGCTACGGAGGCGACGCGAGGGTGACGCGCTGTCTCGACACGCGGACGTTCTATGTCATCCCGCGCCTGAATCCAGACGGTGCCGAGCTCGCGCTCGCCGACAAGCCGCGCTTCGTGCGCTCGAGCGTGCGGCCGTACCCACGGCTCGACGAGCAGGACGGCCTCTACGAGGAAGATCTCGACGGCGACGGGCGCATCCTGATGATGCGCAGGCGCGACCCCAACGGCTCGTGGAAGCCGCACCCGGAGGAGCCTCGCCTCATGATTCGCCGCGACCCCGACGAGGCGGCCGAGGACGGCGATTTCTACCGGCTGCTCTGGGAGGGCACGATCCGCAACTTCGACGGCGTCACGATCAAGGTCGCGCCGCCGCTCGAGGGGCTCGACCTGAACCGCAACTTCCCGATGGAGTGGGCTCCGGAGGGCGCCCAGTCCGGGGCGGGACCGTTCCCGGTCTCCGAGCCGGAGACGCGGGCGATGGTGCAGGCCGTCGTCGACCGGCCGAACATCACCGGCCACATCGCGTATCACACGTTCTCAGGGGTCCACCTCCGGCCGTACGGCGGGTACGACGACGAACACTTCCCGACCGGCGACCTGCGCGCGTACAAGCTCCTCGGCGAGGAGGCGACGAAGCTGACGGGCTACCCGGCCGTGTCCGTCTTCCACGAGTTCAAGTACGAGCCGAAGCAGACCATCAAGGGCTCGGCGCACGACTGGATGTACGACCACCTCGGCGTCTTCTCGTGGACGACCGAGTTCTGGAGCCCGCAGCGCGAGGCCGGGCTCAACGAGTACCAGTACATCGAGTGGCTCCGCGACCACCCGCCGGAGGACGACCTCAAGCTCCTGGAGTGGAACGACCGCGAGCTCGACGGCAAGGGCTACGTCGACTGGTACCGCTTCGACCATCCGCAGCTCGGCGAGGTCGAGCTCGGCGGGTGGGACGTCATGTACTGCTGGGGCAACGTGCCGCCGAAGTTCCTGCAGCGCGAGGTCGACCCGCACGCCGACTTCGCTCTGTTCCATCTGCTCGTCTCGCCGCGGCTCGAGCAGCACTCGCTGGACGTCGAGAACGTGGGGGAGGGCGCCTACCGCGTGCGGCTAGTCCTGCAGAACACGGGCTGGTTGCCGACGAACGTGACCGAGAAGGCGCTCGAACGGAAGGCGGTGCGGCCGCTCGAGGTCGAGCTCACGCTGCCAGAGGGAGGGAAGCTCGTCGCGGGCGACCGCAAGATCGATGCGGGGCAGCTCGCGGGCCGGGTGCACAAGCGGAGCTCACTCTGGTGGGGAACGGACGACGCGACGGCCGACCTCACGAAGCTCGAGTGGGTGATCGAGGCGCCGCAGGGCGGCGAGCTCGGGATCGAGGCGCGGCACCAGCGCGCCGGCACGCTTCGCCAGGTCGTGCAGCTCGCCTAAGCGGCTTTTTCGCGCAGGCAGTCCATCACGGTGTTCCGCAGCTTCTCGCTCGCGGGGCGATCCCAGGTGAGCAGGGCATTCCCGCGCTGCTGGAGCACCTGGTCCCGGAGCTCCGGCTGGTTCTGGAGGTACCTCGCGCGCTGCTCGTACTGCTCCTTGGCGGCGGCTTCGTTCGTGCCGAAGAAGATGCTGACGCCGGTCGTCTGGTCCTGGAAAAAGACCGCCAGCAGCTCGCCCGACGGCTGCGGCTCGCCCGGCGCGACGATCGTCTTCGGCAGCGCGCTGAGGCACTCGTTCGTTGCCTGCGCGTCGTAGGTCGTCGAGCCGCCGTCGCCATCGCCGCCTCCACCGCAGCCGGCCAGGGCCACGGCGAACCCGAGACAGATCAGAAGCGCGACGTTGCGAGTCGACGTGCTGGGCCAGCCGGTGGGCAAGGAGCCGTAAGCGTAAACACGGCGTTAGGGTCTTGGCGGTGAGCCGGTTCGAGACGGTCTGTGAGGCGCTCCGCGAATCACTCGACCGCTTCGGCGTACCCGGTGCAGCGATCGGCGTCGAGTACGAGGGGACTGAAGCGACCGCGGGATACGGCGTGACGAGCATCGAGCAGCCACTCGAGGTCGACGGCGAAACGCTGTTCCAGATCGGCTCGATCACGAAGACGGTGACCGGCACGCTCGCGATGCATCTCATGGAACGCGGCGAGCTCGACCTCGACGTCCCGGTCCGGCGCTACCTACCCGAGCTGCGGCTTGCGGACGAGGACGTCGCTGCGCGCCTGACCATGCGCCATCTCCTCACCCACACCGGCGGGTGGTTCGGCGACTACTTCGCCGACCCGGGCCGCGGCGACGACGCGTTGGAGCGGATCCTGCCTGAGCTTGCCGAGTTGCCTCAACTCGCGCCGCTCGGAGAGATCTGGTCCTACTGCAACTCGGGCTTCTGCATCGCCGGCCGCGTGCTGGAGGTCCTCACCGGCAAGCCGTACGAGTCGGCAGCCGGTGAGGTGGTGCTCGAGCCGCTTGGGATGACGAGCAGCTTCTTCTTGCCCGAGGACGTGATGACCCACCGGTTCGCCGTCGGCCATCGCGTCGAAGAGGAGCGCACCGTCGTCGCCCGCCCCTGGCCGCTTCCGCGTGCCTCGAGCGCGGCCGGCGGAATCGTCTCGAACGTTCGCGATCTTCTCCGTTACGCGCGCTTCCATCTCGGCAGGGAACGCGGCCCGGTCAGCGCCGAATCGATTGCGCGGATGCGCGAGCCGTCCATCGAGACCGGCGAACCCGGCCGTAACATGGCGCTCACGTGGTTCGTGCGCGACCTCGACGGCGTTCGCCTCGCCGAGCACGGGGGCGGCACGAACGGTCAGCTGTCGCTGCTCTCGCTTGCGCCCGAGGCAGGCTTC
The DNA here is from genome assembly GCA_046729155.1 of Actinomycetota bacterium. Lineage (GTDB taxonomy): Bacteria > Actinomycetota > Thermoleophilia > Gaiellales > Gaiellaceae > VAXT01. The sequence goes on along the minus strand of JBKPFD010000187.1, from coordinate 1,566 downwards.
GCGCTTGCGATCCTGACGAACCACTCGCCGGCGGGCGGCGAGCTGATCCGCGAGGTCTCGCGCGTCGCCTGGCGCCTCTTCCTCGCGGTCGAGGAGCGTGATCCCGACCCGATCGAGGTCGCGCCGGAACAGCTCGCGGAATACGCGGGCCGGTACACGAACCCGTTTGCCGACGCCGACCTCCGCCTCGAGGACGGACGTCTCGTCGAGCACACGCTCTTGAAGGCCGGCTTCCCGACCAAGGATTCGCCGCTGCCACCCGTGCCGCCGGCTCCGCTTGCCTTCTACGAGGCCGACCGCGTGTTCGTGCCGGAGGGGCCGTTCAAAGGGTCGCGCGGCGACTTCGTGCGCGACGACGAGGGTCGGATTGCCTGGTTCCGCTCGGGCGGGCGCCTGCACGCCGCGCCGTGACCCGCTTCGTAACCGTGGCGACGCTCGCCGCTGCGCTGTTCGTTCTCAGTGCTTGCTCTGTTCACTCTCGTACGCCGTACGAGCCAGAAAGGGTCACGGCCGACCCGCAGATCGAGCGACTGCTCGTTCGGTTCGAGCGAGCAATCAATGGGAAGGACCCGAACGCGGTTTGCTGGCTCTACGCGGACCCGCACCCGCTTTGCGACGGGATCTGGCGCGGGCGGCTTCGGACGTGGAGAGTGCCCGTCGAGCTATCGCTCCATACGATCACGGGCGGCTGCGCCGGCGACGCGCGGGTCAGCTTTCGGGAGACGACGCGCTTCCGCCAACAGCTTCGGACACTGACAGTCGTAAGCCTGAGCGAACGCTCCTACGACCCGGCGGTCATCGATATTGCGGTCGGAAACCGCCTGTCGTCACTGGTGCTTCCGCGTTACGGCGACTGCGCCAACTTCGACGACGGCTCGGCGGGGGCACCAAATCTCGATCAGGCGGGATCAGGCGGGCAAGGCAATGGGTGGTGAGGTTCGTGCGCGATTTCGACGGCGTCCGCCTCGCCGAGCACGACGGCGGCACGAACGGCCAGCTGTCCACGCTCTCGCTTGCGCCCGAGGAGGCTTCGCGCTCGGATCCTGACGCGGTGAGGGCCGGATCGCCTGTCCCGCTCCGGCGGACGCGTTCACGCCGCGTCGCGCTGATCTGCGTAACGGCTCGGCGCGAGACCAGGCGCAGCGCGGGAAGTACCACGGCCGGCGGGTGCCGGCTAGCGAGCGACGATGCGGAAGCGGCTCGGCCCGAGCATCCGGCCATAGCGTGGAGATGCTTGTGTGCCGAACGCAGGCCAGACGACCCAGGCATAGAGGGCCGGGCGGAGACGCTCGACGCGGCCCCTGTACAACCACCGCCAGCGCAGCTTCAGGCGCGGCTGGCGGGGCCAGAGGCTGAGGATCTTGCGGCCGCGCCGGTAGACCTGGACGTTGTAGAAGCGCGCGTTGCGGACGGCACGCCAGGCGAGGAGTGGCGGCGACGTGAGCCGCGCCCCGAGCGGCGGCGCGAAAAGTGCGGTGCGGGGCGCCTTTCGTGGTGTAGGCGGCGGTGGCGGTAGGGGCGGCGGCGGTGGCGGAGGCGGCGGCGGCGGTAGGGGCGGGGGTGGAG
>JBKPFD010000186.1:0-1783 GCA_046729155.1 Actinomycetota bacterium | reverse complement strand
AGGCGACCGTCGTCGGCACGAACGTCCTCGGACTGATGCGCATGACTCGTCTCTGCCTCCCGCACCTCCGGGACGGAGGGCACATCGTCAACATCGGCTCGATCGCCGGGCGGCAGGCGTACGAGAACGCAGCCGTCTACGTAGCGTCGAAGTTCGCGGTGCGTGGCTTCACGTATGGGTTGCGCGAGGACCTGCTCGGTCGGCCGATCCGCCTCACGCTCGTCGACGCCGGGCTCGTCGAGACCGAGTTCTCGACGGTCCGCTTTCGCGGCGACGCGGAGGAGGCGAAGAAGGTCTACGAGCGCGTCGAGCCGATGACGCCGGACGACGTCGCCGAGTGTGTCGTGTTCGCGCTGACGCGGCCTCTCCACGTGAACGTGGACGAGCTCGTCGTCAAGGCGCTGGCGCAGTCGTCGCCGACGCGCATCCTGCGCGACCCCGCCTGAGCCATGGCGATCACGATCCTCGAGGGCTCGAACTTCTGCATCTGCGACTCGAACGGCGACTTCAGCTGGCCGACGAGCGGCCTCTTCGCGCACGACACGCGCTTCCTCTCGCGCCTGGCGCTGACCGTCAACGGCGCGCGGCCGCTACTGCTCTCGGCCGGAAAAGTCGAGTACTACTCGGCCGCTTTCTACCTGCGCAACCCGCTTGCCGGGGAGCTGGGCCAGGACTCGGTGTCGATCGCGCGGCACCGCTTCGTCGGCGAGGGAATGCAGGACCGGCTCCGCCTCGAGAACATGAGCATGGAGCCCGTCGCCTTCGAGCTCGCCCTCGAGTTCGGGAACGACTTCGCGGACATCTTCGCCGTCAAGGACCATGACTTCGCGCTCGGGGACCCGTTGCGCGCGCAACCGCTGCCGCCTCCTGTCGAAGCTGACTACGAGCCCAGTGAGAACGTCTTCACGCTCGAGGACGACGGTTTCCCCGCGAAGACTCGGGTGATCCTCTCGGCGTCCGGCCACGTCGAGCCTGGCCGGGTTCGGTACTGGATCGAGCTCGAGCCGCGCGCCACGTGGGACCTGGACATGGAGGTCGTGCCGTCCCTGAACGGCGACGAGCTGCGCCCCGCGATCGTCAGGCAGCGCTTCGGCGAGGAGCGCGAGCGCGTCGAGGCCTCGCTGGACGCGTGGAAGCTCCGCGTGCCGCAACTCCGCGCGTCGTGGGACGACCTCGCGCACTCGTACGGGCGCTCGATCGCCGACCTCGCGTCGCTGCGGCTGCCGACCGGTCACGGCCTCGGCAACCTGCCTGCCGCCGGCATGCCCTGGTTCATGACCGTCTTCGGCCGAGACACGATCATTACCTCGCTCCAGACGCTGCTCTTCGGGACCGAGCTCGCGCGCAGCGCCCTGCAGGTGCTCGCCGATCTCCAGGCGGACGACGACAACCCGTTGGTCGACGCCGAGCCGGGCAAGATCGTCCACGAGGTGCGGCGCGGGAAGGCCTCGCGGACCTGGTTCCCCGCCTACTACGGCACGATCGACGCGACGCCGCTCTACCTGATCCTGCTCTCCGAGGTCTGGCGCTGGACGGACGACGCCGCGCTCGTCCGGTCGTTCAAGGAGCCCGCGCTCCGCGCGCTCGGCTGGATCGACGAGCACGGCGACCTCGACGGCGACGGGTTCGTCGAGTACCGGAAGCGCGGGGAGCGGGGCCTGGACAACCAGTCGTGGAAGGACTCCTGGGACTCGCAGCGCTTCTCGGACGGCTCGCTCGCCCAGGGGCCGATCGCCCCGGTCGAGGTCCAGGGCTATGTCTACGACGCCAAGCGCCGGCTGGC
>JBKPFD010000185.1:0-2667 GCA_046729155.1 Actinomycetota bacterium | reverse complement strand
CAGTACACGCTCCTGACGAACGAGGACGGCGGCATCGTCGACGACCTGATCGCCTACCGCCTCGCGCCCGACCGCTACCTGCTCGTCGTCAACGCCTCGAACAAGGACATCGACTTCGAGTGGCTCAAGGCGCGCGAGCTCCCGGGCGCCGACGTCCGCGACGTTTCGGATCGCTACAGCCTCCTCGCCGTCCAGGGCCCGCGCTCGCTCGGGCGCCTCGGTTTCGGCCAGGCTCCGGCCTTCACGTTCGAGCCAGGCGAGATCGACGGGATCTCGGTGACGGTCTATCGCACGGGCTACACCGGGGAGGAGGGTGTCGAGCTGCTGGTGCCGAACGAGGCCGCGGAGGCGCTCTGGGATGCCGTCCTCGCGCGCGGCGCGAAGCCGTGCGGCCTCGGCGCGCGAGACACGCTTCGGCTCGAAGTGTGCTACCCGCTGCACGGAAACGACATCGGTCCCGAAACGGACGCGATCTCGGCCGGCCTCGGCTGGGTCTGCGCGCTCGACAAGGAGTTCACGGGCGTGGGTGAGCTGCGCCGCATCAAGAGCGAGGGCCCGAGCCGCAAGCTCGTGCCGTTCGTCATGGCCGACCCGGGCATTCCGCGGCAGGGAATGGCGATCGCCGAGGTCGGCGAGGTGACGTCCGGCTCGCACTCGCCGATGCTCGACCGCGGGATCGGCATGGGCTACGTCGACGTCGCGCACGCGGACCCGGGGAACGAGATCAGCATCGACGTCCGCGGCCGAGAGCGGCGGGCCGAGATCGTTCGCAAGCCGATCTACAAGCGCGAGGAGTAGGAAGGAGCACTGAGTGGCCGCGACCGAGACCTACCCCGACGACCTGCTCTACAACGAGGAGCACGACTGGGCCCGCGTCGAGGGCGACGAGGCCGTCCTCGGCATCACCTGGTTCGCACAGGACGCGCTCGGCGAGCTCGTTCACTTCGAGCCTCCGCAGGAAGGGGCGGACGTCGAGAAGGGCTCGTCGTACGGCGAGGTCGAGTCGGTGAAGGCCGTCTCGGAGCTGATCGCGCCGCTCTCCGGCAGCGTGGTAGCCGTCAACCAGCGGATCGTCGACCAACCCGAGACCGTCAACGCCGACCCCTACGGCGAGGGCTGGCTGATCCGCATCCGCTTGACCGACTCGGGCGAGGTCGACCAGCTCCTGGACGGAGAGGCCTACAAGCAGTTCGTGGCCGAGCAGTGACCGGCGGTCTGTGAGCCAGCTCTCGCTCACCGACCGCGACCGCGAGGAGATGCTCGCGGCGATCGGCGTCGACTCGGTCGACGACCTTTTCCGCGACGTCCCCGAGCCCGTCCGCTTCCGCGGGCGTCTCGACCTCGAGCCGGCGCTCTCGGAGCCCGAGCTCGTCGCGCACCTCGAGGAGCTCGCGGGCCGGAACGTCCACACGGGCGAGGAGCTGTCGTTCCTCGGCGCGGGTGTCTACGACCATTACGTGCCGGCCGTCGTCGACTACGTCCTCTCCCGCGGCGAGCTCCTGACGGCCTACACGCCGTACCAGCCCGAGATGAGCCAGGGCGTGCTGCAGGCGATCTTCGAGTATCAGACCGCGATCTGCGAGCTCACGGGCATGGACGTATCGAACGCTTCCGGCTACGACGGGACGACGGTGGCGGCGGACGCCTGCTACGTGGCGAAGCACGTCACCGGCCGCGGAAAGGTCGTCCTCGCCGAGAGCCTCAATCCGCAGGTCAGGCAGGTGGTGAAGACCTACGCCCCGGGGTTCGGGCTCGAGGTCGTCGAGGTGCCCCACCGCGGCGGCGTCACCGACCCGGACGAGCTCGCCGAGGCCGCGCAGGAGGCGGCATGCGTCATCTTCCAGCAGCCGAACTTTTTCGGCTGCCTCGAGCCGGCTCCCGACCTGGCGGCCGCTGCGAACGACGCCGGTGCGCTGCCGGTGGCCCACGTCGACCCGCTCTCGCTCGGCGTGCTCGAAGCGCCCGGCGAGTACGGGTGCGCGCTGGCGATCGGCGAGGGCCAGCCCGCCGGCAACTACCAGTCGTACGGCGGCCCGCACTACGGCTTCATCGCCTCACGTGCGGAGCATGTGCGGCGCATGCCCGGCCGCATCGTCGGAGAGACGACCGACGAGAACGGCGAGCGCGCCTATGTCCTGACCCTGCAGACCCGAGAGCAGCACATCCGCCGCGAAAAGGCGACGTCGAACATCACGACGAACCAGACGCTGCTCGCGCTGGGCGGCCTCGCCTACCTGTCATGGCTTGGCCCGCAGGGGCTGCGCGAGGTGGGGGAGACCTGCATGAGCCTCGCGGCCTATGCGAAGGAGCGCCTCGGGCTCCCGCTCGTGTTTCCAGAGCAGACAACGTTCAAGGAGTTTGCCGTACGCGTCGGACGACCCGCCGCGGAGGCGATCGCGGCCGCTCGCGAGCAGGGCGTCCATCCCGGCTACGCCCTCAAGCGGGACTACTCGGGCATGGAGGACGCGCTGCTCGTCTGCGTCACGGAGAAGCGCGCGCCGCAGGACATCGACCGCCTCGCCGAGGTGCTGAGCGCGTGAAGCTGATCTACGAGAAGTCGAAGGAAAGCCGCCGCGCGTCGACGCTGCCCCGGCCGGACCTTCCGGTGCCGGATCTCCCAGGCGAGCTCGCGCGCGGGCGTGCGCCCAGGCTGCCGGAGATCTCCGA
>JBKPFD010000184.1:0-2459 GCA_046729155.1 Actinomycetota bacterium | reverse complement strand
CAGCATCTGCGTCTGGTTGAAGGGACCGCCGTTCGTGAGGATGTAGACCACAGTGATGTCGGTCGCGGTGAAGACGATCCCGAACAGCAGCGCCACGAGCGCGATCGGCAGCTGAAGGGGCAGCGTGACGTAGATCAGCTTCTTGATCCCGGTGGCGCCGTCGACCTTCGCCGCGTCGTCCACCTCGGCCGGGATCGACGCGAGCCCCGCGATGAAGATCACCGTCGCGAAGGGGAGGATCCGCCACGAGTGGACGGCGATGATCGAGGCCATCGCCAGGTTCGGGCGGCCAAGCCACTGAGGCGGGTCGAGCGGGTCGACGAGTGCGATCCCGAGCGCGTCGAGCGGCCCGGTCTGCAGGTGGACGAGCGACCAGTTCACGACGGAGAGCGTCGACTCGAAGATCCAGAGCCAGCCGAGCGTCCCGAGCGCCACCGGCGCCGCCCAGGGCAGGATGACGAGGAAGCGGAGGATCCATCGGCCCCGGAACGGCCGGATGAGGAAATGGGCCAGGATCGCCGCGCCGACGAGGACGATCGCCTGCGACACGAGCGTGAAGAAAATGGTGTTTCGGAGGGCACGGCGGAAGTTCTCGCTCTGCCACTCGTCGGTGTAGTTGTGCAGGCCGACCCAGTCTCCGGACAGCGAGCCGGCGGTCGCGTCCGTGAAGCTGAGGTAGATGGCGAGGACGAGCGGGGCGCCGATCAGCAGCGCGATGTAGAGCACGGCCGGGCTGATCAGAAGCGGCGCGAGGAAGCGACGTTCCTCGAGTGCGTCGCGCCATCGCCCTCTGGGCGCCCGGGCCTCGGCGACCGCCGCCACAGCCGCAAGATCCTATGGAAAACTGCGGTTCCTCGTGGCCGAGATCACGCTCGAGAAGCTGACGAAGGTCTACCCGGACGGGACGCGCGCGGTGAAGTCCCTTGACCTCGAGATCGGGGACGGCGAGCTTGTCGTCTTCGTCGGCCCGTCCGGCTGCGGCAAGACGACCGCGCTGCGCATGGTCGCCGGCCTGGAGGCGATCACGGAGGGCGAGGTGCGGATCGGCGGCCGCGTCGTCAACAACCTGCCGCCGAAGAACCGCGACATCGCGATGGTCTTCCAGAACTACGCGCTCTATCCGCACATGTCCGCGTACAAGAACATGGCCTTCGGGCTCAAGCTGCGGAAGCTCGAGAAGCGCGAGATCGACCGGCGGGTACGCGACGCGGCGCGGGTGCTCGGGCTCGAGGACGTGCTGCGCAAGCGGCCACGGACGCTCTCGGGCGGGCAGCGGCAACGCGTGGCGATGGGTCGCGCGATCGTCCGCGAGCCGCAGGCCTTCCTGAGGGACGAGCCGCTGTCGAACCTCGACGCGAAGCTGCGCGTCGAGATGCGCGCCGAGATCGCCCGCATCCAGCGTGACCTCGGCGTGACGACGATCTACGTCACGCACGACCAGGTCGAGGCGATGACGCTGGGCGACCGAGTCGCGGTGCTGCGCGACGGCGTGCTGCAGCAGTTCGACGTGCCCCAGGTGCTCTACGACCACCCGCGGAACCTCTTCGTTGCCGAGTTCATCGGCTCGCCCGCGATGAACGTCGTCGGCGCCGACATCGTGCGCGAGAACGGGCGCCTACGGGCCGACTTCGGCGACCACCGGCTCGAGATCGGCGACAGCATGCTCGCGGCGCGGCCGGGTCTGGCGCGCTTCGAAGGCAAGCCGCTGATCCTCGGCATCCGCCCCGAGGACCTCGAGGACGCTTCGATCGCGGGAGACTCCGCGGGCGGCCGGCTGTCCGCGGTCGTCGTCGACATCCGCGAGGACATGGGCTCCGAGGTCTTCGTCCACTTCGGCTCCGGCGGCCGGCCCGTGCGCGGCGAGGACGTCGCGGCGGCGATCGGCGAGGAGGCGATCGAGGCCACCGAGCAGCAAGCGCGGGGCAAGGGCAGCCTCTTCGTCGCGCGGCTCGACCGGCACACGCGCGCGCAGGAGGGCGAGAAGATCGAGCTCTCCGTCGACACCGAACGGCTTCACTTCTTCGATCCAGCGACCGGAGAGGGGATCTACGAAGACGAGCAGCGTGGCGGTTCCTGAGGCGCGGCTCGAGCCGACGGAGCACGGCCTCGTCCCGATGGGCGAGGGCTGGTTCGTCGTCAACGCGCGCGAGGCGCCCTGGCACGAGCGCCCCGGTCGCGGCTACCTCTGTGAGTTCGAGGGGTTCGGCTCCGAGGCGGCGCTCGACTTCACGCAGCTCGGGATCAACCTGACGATCCTCGCGCCGGGCGAGCCGATGGCGATGTACCACCGGGAGGTCGACCAGGAGGACTTCCTCGTCCTCGCCGGCGAGGCGCTGCTGATCGTCGAGGGCGAGGAGCGACCCCTACGGCGGTGGGATTTCTTCCACTGCCCGGCCGGGACGCACCACGTGATCATCGGGGCAGGGACCGAGCGGTGTGTCGTCCTCGCGGTCGGCGCG
>JBKPFD010000183.1:0-8837 GCA_046729155.1 Actinomycetota bacterium | reverse complement strand
ATCAACTACGAGACCGAGGATCCCGAGTGCGACCTCGACTACGTGCCGAACGAGTCGCGCGAGGCAGACGTCCGCGTGGGAGTCTCGAACTCGTTCGGGTTCGGCGGGCACAACGCGTGCATCGTCGTCCGCCAGCTCGACGAGTAGGTCGCGCTTAGCGCTCGGAACGGTTCGCGCGCCCTCGGGTGCGGCTCGAAATCTGACGTAGACATCGTCGTGCAGAACTCGCGGCGTAGTTAGCGGTTGGCACCGGAGCGCTTCGCGCGCCTCGGGTGCGGCTCGAAATCTGACGTAGACATCGTCGTGCAGGAACTCGACGCGTTGGTAGCGGTTGGCGCTGGGGGACCTCCCGGTTCCCCCAGACCCCCTCCACGGGCCCGCTTCGCGGGCAACGCTCCGCGCGGGAGCCGGTGCGGCTCGATCTCTAACGTAAGGTGCACGCTCGAAATGGGTGCTACGCGTTGGACCACCTTCGACTGCTACGGGACGCTGATCGACTGGAATTCGGGCATCCGCGGGGAGCTCGAGCGGCTCTTCGGCCCGGAGTCGGCGCCGCGCCTGCTCGAGCGCTACCACGAGCTCGAGCCGGAGCTCGAGTCGGGCGGCTACCGCAGCTACCGCGAGGTGCTGACGCTTGCTCTCGAGCGACTGCTGAGCGAGGAACGGCTCCAGCCGCCGGAGGGGGAGACCGATGCGCTGGCGCGCTCGCTCCCGGACTGGCAGCCGTTTCCCGAGGTGCCCGCAGCTCTCGCGGAGCTTCGCCGCCGCGGCTGGAAGATCGCGGTGCTTTCGAACACGGACCGGGACCTGATCCTCGCGTCGGAGCGCCGCATCGGCGTCCCCTTCGATCTTGCGATCGTCGCCGAGGACGTGCAGTCGTACAAGCCCGCGCAGGGGCACTGGGAGCGCTTTCTCGATGTGACGAACGCCGACCGCGATGGGCATGTTCACGTCGCCGCGAGCCTCTTCCACGACATCGCACCCGCCACGGAGCTCGGGCTCACGACCGTCTGGATCAACCGCCTGGGCGAGGAAGCTGACCCGGAGCCCACCCGGGAGCTGCCCGACCTGAGCACCCTCCCCGACGTTCTCGACGAGCTGCTGCCGGCGTGACCGTGCAGGTCCGTCACCCACGCAGGGACGAATCCGCTGCCGCAGCCGCAGTCCTCAACGAGCATTCGCGGCGGCTGCACGGCACCGACAACATCACCGCGGCCGAGCTCGACGAGACCTGGTCGGCGCCGGAGCTGAAGTTCCCCGACGACGTCTTCGTCGCGGAGGCGAATGGCTCGCTCATCGGCTACGCGGATGTCATCCCCTTCGGCGACACGTCGTGGCTGGATGTGCGCTCGATCGACGCCGGCGCGTACGAGCCGCTCCTGGACGCATCGATCCGCCGCGCGCAGGCACACGCGAAGGCGCACGTGCGTGCCTGGGCAAACGAGAAGGACAGTGACTCCATCGCGGCACACGAGCGGTCGGCCTTCCGCTCGTTTCGACATTCGTTTCGGATGGAGATCGAGCTCGGCGGCGACCTTCCCGAGCCGGCGTGGCCCGACGGCTTCGCGGTCCGCGCGTATCGCGAAGGTGATGCGCAAGCCTTCCACCGGGCCCAGATGGACTCCTTCGCGGATACGTGGGGCTTTACCGAAGAGCCCTACGAGCCGTGGACGCACTGGATGATGGGAGAGCGCTTCCAGCCCGAGCACTGGTTTCTCGTGGAGACGCGCGGGGACGTGGCCGCCATCGCGCTCTGTCGAGTCTCGGACACCGAGCCAAATCTCGGCTGGGTCGACATCCTGGGTGTGCTGCCCGCGTACCGACGGCGTGGCCTGGCCATCGGCCTGCTTCGACTCGTGTTCCGCCATTTCGCTGACCAGGGCCTGGAGCGGGTCGGCCTCAGCGTCGACGCCGAGAACCCCACAGGCGCGGTGCGGCTCTACGAACGCGCCGGCATGCACGTCGCGAGACGGGACATTCGCTACGAGCTGGTTCGTGACGGTCGCGATGAACTCGATCGGGTCGACCGGTGAGCTCAGACGGACACCGGGCAGAGCGCGGCGTCCTGAGCGAGACACCGCAAGCGGCTTCTCTCAGGAATAATCGACCGGTGGCCGAGCGCATAGACGTCTCGATCGAGCACCGGAACCTGCCCGAGCCGAGCCAGAACGACCAGCCGCATCCGAACACATGCCCGAAGTGCGATTCGCACTACCGGCAGGACGAGCTCGAGCACAACCTGCACGTCTGCCCGCACTGCGGCCATCACTTCCCGGTGCGCGCCCGCCAGCGGATCGAGCAGCTCGCCGACGCGGGCAGCTTCACCGAGGAGGCGGCCGACCTCCGCTCGGAGGACCCGCTCGTCTTCTTCGACGTCCGCGGCTATCCCGAGCGCCTCGTCGAGGCTGAGCTCTCGACCGGGCTCGGCGACGCGATGGTCATCGGCCCGGCCACGGTCGCCGGCCGGGACTGCGAGCTGGCGGTCATGGACTTCTCCTTCATGGGCGGCTCGATGGGAAGCGTCGTCGGCGAGAAGCTCGCCCGGGCATGCGAGAGCGCTGCCGAGCGACGGATACCTCTCGTCACGGTCACCGCGTCGGGCGGCGCGCGCATGCAGGAGGGCATCCTCTCGCTGATGCAGCTGCCGAAGACCGTCTGCGCAGTCGAGGACCTGCGCGATGCCCGCTGTGGCTTCATCAGCGTGATGACGCACCCGACGACCGCAGGCGTGCTGGCGAGCTTCGCGAGCCTCGGCGACGTCGTCGTCGCGGAGCCGGGCGCCCTGCTCGCGTTCACCGGCCCGCGCGTTGTCCAGCAGACGACGCGGGAAAAGCTTCCGGAAGACTTCGGCCTCGCCGAGTCGAACTTCCGTTTTGGCCACGTCGACGCGATCGTTCCGCGGCCGGAGCTCCGCGGCTTCCTCGCCAAGGTCCTGGGCCTCTTCGCCAATGGCCGGTGAAGCCGAGATCCGTCTGCGGGAGCGGCTGAGCCGGCTGCGCAGCCTCCCGCTCCTGCGCGGCGCGCGCGTCTCCGAGGAGCTGAAGCGGCTCGAGCGTCAGCTCGAGCGCATCGAGGCAGGCGAGACCGACGAGGACATCTGGCGCCAGGTGGAGCTCGCGCGCCACCCTGAGCGGCCGTACGCACTCGACTACGTCGAGCGGCTGATCGAGGATTTCGTCGAGTTGCACGGGGACCGCGCCCGCGCCGAGGACCCGGCGGTGGTCACAGGGCTCGGCCGCTTCGCGGGTCGCACGATCGCGCTGATCGGGCACCAGAAAGGCGATCCTCCGCGCGGCGCCCGCGAGCGCCAGCGGCGGAACTTCGGCATGACGTATCCCGAGGGCTACCGCAAGGCGATGCGCGCGATGGAGATCGCGGAGCGGCACGGGTTCCCGCTGGTCAGCCTCGTCGACACGCCGGGCGCCTATCCGGGCGTCGCCGCCGAGCAGCACGGCCAGGGCGGGGCGATCGCGCGCTCGCAGGCGCTGCTCGCGCGGCTGACCGTGCCGACGATCGCGTGCATCATCGGCGAGGGCGGTTCGGGCGGCGCGATCGCGATTGCGCTCGCCGATCGCGTCCTGATGCAGGAGCACGCGATGTACTCGGTCATCTCGCCGGAGGGCTGCGCGGCGATCCTCTGGCGCGACGGCGCCGAGAAGGTGAAGGCGGCTGCGGCGCTGAAGCCCGACGCGTTGCATTGCCTCGAGCTGGGCGCGATCGACACGATCGTGCCCGAGCCCGAGGGCGGCGCGCATAGGGACTACGACCAGGCAGCGCGACTCCTGGGCGAGGCGCTCGAGTCCGCGCTGGACGAGGCCGCGGAGGTCCCGGGCGAGGAGCTGCGGCGCCGCCGGCGCGATCGGTTCCGCGCGCTCGGGATCTACGGCGTGCGCGCCGACTCGGAAACGGCCATCCAACCCCGACGCTAAGCGGTGTCCCGCCTGTTTTCCACAGTTTCCACAGGGAATCGCCGTCCACAGCGTCCACAGCCTTTTCCCCGGTCCTAAAATGCGCTGGGGCCGGATGAACCGGCCCCGAGCGCTGACCCCCTGGTGTAGGGACAATCTTTTCGAGAAGTATCGTCCCCTGTTGTACGCGGTATATGTCCACATGCGGAAAACCCCAAACCTCGGGCTGAGAACGCGTTTCCGCCTGCTGTCGCGCAGGTACGAAGATCGCGTGGCAGCGCACGGCCGATCGGCACGGCGCCTCCACCGCGTGGAAGGCCGGACAGAGGCGCCGTCACGGCTCCGATGTCAAACCGGACGACGCGTCCACTGTCTCCACAAGGCAAGCTAGACCCGTGGCAAAACCGAAGCTCGCCGAGTACCGGAAGAAGCGCGACTCGAAGAAGACGCCGGAACCGTTCGGCGACGGCAAGCGCGGCAAGCAGCCGATCTTCGTCGTCCAGCGTCACGACGCCCGTCGCCTGCACTACGACTTCCGGCTCGAGCGCGACGGCGCGCTGGCCAGCTGGGCCGTCCCCAAGGGCGTCCCGCTCGAGGCGGGCCAGCAGCACCTCGCGGTGCACGTCGAGGACCACCCGCTCGAGTACGCCACGTTCGAAGGCGAGATCCCGAAGGGTGAGTACGGCGCGGGCACGGTCGACATCTGGGACTCCGGCACGTACGAGCTGGTCGAGGAGAAGCCGAACGGCGGCCTGACCGTCCGCCTGTACGGGAAGCGGCTCACGGGCACGTACGCGCTCGTGCCGGCGAAGCTCTCCGGGGACCCGAAGAACTGGCTGATCGTCCGCAAGCGCGACGAGTCGGCACCGGAGCGCGCGGCTGCAGGCAAGCGACGGCGCTACGCGCCGATGCTCGCCACGCTCGCCGAGGAGGTGCCGAAGGGCGACGACTGGCTCTTCGAGATCAAATGGGACGGCTATCGCATCGTCGCCGGGCTGTCGGGCGGCGAGGCCGAGCTCCGGACGCGCAAGGACCAGGACTACACGGAACGCTTCGCGAACGTCGCCAGGGCACTCCCGAAGGCCTTGAAGACGCCCGATTGCGTCGTCGACGGCGAGGTCTGCGCGCTCGACGAGGAGGGGCGCCCGAGCTTCTCGGCGATGCAGCAGGCAGGCTCAGGCACCCCGAACGTCTACTACGTGGTCGACCTGCTCGAGATCGACGGAGAGCCGATCGTCGACCTGACGCTCGCGGAGCGGCGCGAGCGCCTGGAAGCGCTGCTCGACCGGCGGAACCGGGACATCCGCCTCTCCGAGACGTTCGACGACGGCGAGGCGTTGCTCGCCGCGACTCTCCAGCAGCGGCTGGAGGGGATCATGGCGAAGCGGGTCGACTCCCGGTATCTGCCCGGCCGACGGACTCGCGACTGGCTGAAGATCAAGGCACGCAACAGCCAGGAGTTCGTGGTCGTCGGCTACACCCGCGGGAAGGGCCGTCGCGAAGGCACGCTCGGCTCGCTCATCCTCGGCGCATATCAGGGCGGTGAGCTCGTCTACGTGGGCAACTGCGGCACGGGGTTCACCGACAAGGAGATCGACCGCCTGCTCGAGAAGCTCCGGCCGCTCGAGCGCGACACGTCGCCGTTCCGCGCCGTGCCGAAGATGCCGCGTGTCCGCAAGGGCGACGTTGTCTGGGTCGAGCCGAAACTCGTCGCCGAGGTCGAGTTCGTCGAGTGGACGCACGACGGTCACCTGCGCGCGCCCGCGTACAAGGGGCTGCGCGAGGACAAGGACCCGAAGGAGGTGCGGCGCGAGGAGCCGCTTGCGACGGAGATCAAGAAGGGTCGCCGGACGCTGCGGCTGTCGAACCTCGACAAGGTCTTCTGGCCCGACGAGGGCATCACGAAGGGCGACCTGCTCACGTACTACGGCGCAGTCGCCGACGTCCTCGTGCCGCATCTGCACGACCGACCGTTCACCCTCAAGCGGTATCCCGACGGGTGGCAAGGCGAGTTCTTCTTCCAGAAGGACGCACCCAAGCACATGCCCGAGTGGATCCCGACCGTCGAGGTCGAGGTCTCGACGCGCGAGACGCCGCGCCGGCGACGCAAGATCCGGGCGCCGCTCGTCAACGACGAGCTCGCGCTGCTCTGGATGGTGAACATGGGCTGCATCGACATGAACACGTGGTACTCGCGGGTCGACAAGCCGGACCGGCCCGACTGGGTGCTCTTCGACCTCGACCCCTCCCCGGACGTCGGCTTCGCCGAGACGGTTCAGGTCGCGCTGCTCGTCAAGGAGGCTCTCGACGCGCTCGGGCTGCAGAGCTATGCCAAGACGAGCGGCGCCGACGGGATGCACGTGCTCGTGCCGATCGCGCGCCGCCACACGTATGACGACACGCGCGAGTTCTCGGCGATTGTCGCCGGTGCCCTCGCGCGCACGCATCGAGGGCTCGTGACCACCGAATGGTCGAAAGCGAAGCGGCGCGGCGTGCTCATCGACGCGAACCAGAACGGCGAGGGCAAGACGATCGCCTCGGTCTACTCGGTGCGCCCGAAGCCGGGAGCTCCGGTCTCGACGCCGCTCGAGTGGAACGAGGTGAACGACTCGCTCGACCCGCGCGCCTTCACGATGGAGGTCGTCCTCGAGCGCGTGCGCCGGCAGGGCGATCTGTACGCCGGCGTGTTGAAGACGAAGCAGTCGCTGTCGAAGGCGCTGTCGGCGCTCCGCTAGACCGCGACGGCCTGTGGTGCGCGATCGCGCGTGAGCACGCGCTCGAGCGCGGCGACGCACTTCGGGTCGAAAGCCGTGCCGCTCTCTTTCCGAAGGAGCGCGACCGCCTTCTCGTGCGTCCAGGCATCGCGGTAGACCCTGCGCGAGATGAGCGCGTCGTACACGTCGCAGACGGCGAGGATCCGGACGTCGAGTGGAATCACGGGGCCGGCGATGCCGTGCGGGTAGCCGGAGCCGTCCAGACGCTCGTGGTGGCTCCGGACGAGCTGCCGGACCTCCTCGGCGAAGCCGAGATCGCGGAGCATCCTGTCGCCCCACTCGGCGTGGCGCTGGACGACGGCGAACTCCTCGTCCGTCAGTGGGCCGGGCTTCTTGAGGATCGCGTCGGGCACGGAGAGCTTGCCGATGTCGTGCACGAGCCCGCCGGTCGCAAGGGCGCGGACGCGTCCCGGCGAGAGGCCGAGCTCCTCGCCGACCTGGACGGCGCGGAGTGCCACCCGGCGGGTGTGCTCTTCCGTGTACTCGTCCTTCTCGGCGAGGCGGACGGTCAGGGCGCGAACGTGTGAGCCCAGGAACGATTCCTCTGCCACCACGAGGTCGGCGCCGCACACGTCGCCGACGAGCGGGCGCGACTGCGCGGCCCGGCCAAGGTCGAACGCGACGGGGAGGCCGACGATGAAGATCCCGACGAGCTCGAGGCCGTGGCCGAGCCACCAGCCGAGCTCGAGGTAGTTGAGGAGCAGCGCCGGGGGGAGGGCAGCCGCGAGCCAGACGATGCCGACGCCGACGACGAGGTCGGCGACGCGGCGTGTGAGCAGGAAGGTCCGGAGTGCGCGAAGAGCGAGGATCGCGTAGAAGGCCAGACCGACGACGAGCAGCAGGATCGCCGCCCGGCTGCCTGCCTCGGGCACGCCGGGGACGGCGCTCGGGACCAGCATCCCGATTGCGCCGAGGGCGATGATCACTATCAACAGGGCGACCTGCAGCAGGAGCAGCGGCTTGACGCCGCTCGGCCTGCGCAGAGCCGGAAGCGCGGAAAGCGCCAGCACCGCGCCGCCGACCGGAAGGGTCGCGCCGCCGGTGAAGGCGACGATGCCGTTGTAGCCGACGAGGATGCCCGGCGTGGCGATGCCGTGGAGCGCGAGAAGGGCCGCCATCGCGGAGAACGCGGTTCCGACGAGGACGGTACGGCCGTCCCGCCGCCGCGCGCCAACGATCGTCAGGACCACCGCAGCGACGGCTGCGACCGCAGCGGTCACGCCGACGCCGCCGAAGTGCACGTATCCCCCGAACTGAACTTTCTGGCGCGAGAAGAAGTGCAGCGCGGCGAGCGGGAACGCCGCAAAGGCCCCTCCGAGGACGAGGAGCGGAACGAGATGCTCGGCTGTGCCGCGGGGCCGCAGCAGTCGCACTCTCGGGGCGATGCGGCGGTTGCTCATCCCCCGATCGGGGGGCGGTTCATCGCCTCAACATGAACTCGTAGGTGGAGCCGATCTCGTCGAAGCCGAGCTTGACGTAGAGGTGCCGGGGCCAGTCGTCGTGGTGCGCCAGCAGGAAGGTCAGGTCGCTTCCGGCCACGCGTGCCTCCGCGAGCGCCCTGGAGACCACGGCGCGGGCCAGGCCTCGATTCCGGAAGCGTTCCAGCGTCATGACCGACTCGATCTGAGCGGTGCCGCCGTCGGAGTAGAGCTCGCACATGCTGGCGATCTCGCCGTTGACCCGCGCGGCGAAGAACCGGGCGCCTGCCGCCGCGAGGACGTGCCGCTGTTCGACGAGCTGGCGGACGACGTTCTCGTCCGTGCCCCACGGCTCGCTGCGGGTCCCCTCCGCCCAGGCAGACTCGAGCTCGGCAGCCTCGACCTCCTCGACGCTGTCGATGTCGGCCTCCCGGTCCGGCGCCCGCTTGTGCGTCATGACGACGTCGTGCTCCGACGACCAGCCGAGCTCGCGGAACTGCGGCTCGAGTCGCTCCGCAGCCGACCCCTCGTGCACTTCGACCTTGCGATGAGCGAGCCCCGCGGTCCCGAGCAGTCGCTCGGCGTCGTCCGCGAGGTCGCTCGCGCCGACCCGGTCAAGCTCGCGCTCGGCGAGGAAGTAGTTGAGGCTCCAGACTCGCGGAAGCCGGTCGTTGAGGACGGCGAGCCCAAACCGGCCTTCGGCGGTGCGCTCCGCGGTCTGGAGCGCGAACCAGCGG
>JBKPFD010000182.1:0-6700 GCA_046729155.1 Actinomycetota bacterium | reverse complement strand
TACGACGTGCTCGTGCTGCCGAACCTCTACGGCGACGTGCTCTCGGATCTCTGCGCCGGCATGATCGGCGGCCTCGGCATGGCCCCGGGCGCGAACTTCGGCGACGACGCCGCGGTCTTCGAGCCGACGCACGGCTCCGCGCCCAAGTACGCGGGCCAGAACAAGGTCAATCCGATGGCACAGCTGCTGTCGGGCGTGCTCATGCTTCAGCACCTGGACGAGCGCGAGGCCGCCGACCGGCTCGAGCAGGCGATCGCGGAGGTGATCGCCGATGGACGCAGCGTGACGTACGACATGAAGCCGACTCGAGACGACCCGACCGCGGTCGGGACGAGCGAGGTGGCGGACGCCGTAATCGAGAAGCTGGGGGTGCGCGTGTGAGCAGACGCAAGGTGACGGTCGTCGGAGCCGGCGCGGTTGGGGCGACCGTGGCGCAGGAGGTGGCGCGGCGCGACTACTGCGACGTCGTGCTCGTGGACATCATCGAGAGCCTGCCGCAGGGCAAGGCGCTGGACATCAACCAGGCGGGCGCGGTCCTTGGCTACGAGCCGAACGTCGTCGGCACGAACGGCTATGCCGAGTCGGCCGGGTCGGACGTGATCGTCATCACCGCGGGAAAGCCCCGCTCGCCGGGCATGACCAGGGACGACCTCGTGACGACGAACGAGAAGATCGTCGGCTCGGTGACACGCGAGGCCGTCGAGCAGTCGCCCGACTCGATCCTGATCGTCGTCTCCAACCCGCTCGACGCGATGTGTCACGTGGCGAAGAACGTCTCGGGCTTCTCGAAGGAGCGCGTGTTCGGGATGGCGGGCATCAACGACACCGCGCGCTTCTCGACGTTCATCGCCTGGGAGACGGGCTCGTCCGTGAAGGACGTGACCGCGATGGTGCTAGGCGGCCATGGCGACCAGATGGTGCCGGTCGTCTCTGCGACCGTCGTCGGCGGCGTCCCGCTGACGAAGCTGGTGCCCGCCGACCGAATCGAGGCGATGGTCGAACGGACGCGAAACGGCGGCGCGGAGCTCGTGAACCTGCTGGGCACGTCCGCGTGGTACGAGCCGGGCGCGGCCGTGGCGCAGATGGTCGACGCGGTGATGCTGGACGAGAAGCGCGTCTTGCCGTGCACGGCTCTCCTCGAGGGCGAGTACGGGATCGACGGGCTGTACATGGGCGTGCCAGTCAGGCTGGGCGCGGGCGGCATCGAGGAGATCGTCGAGCTCGACCTGAGCGACGACGAGCAGGAAGCCTTGAAGGCGTCCGCCGACGCGGTGCGGGAGGTCGTCGGCGTCCTCACGACGTAGGCGGCACGGGCGCTCGGCTCGTTGGTGCAGAACCGGCGCGATTCCGTCACCCACGCGTATGCGCTTTCTCATTACGATCGCTGCGGGGAGGAGGTGGGCTGTGCCTAAACCCAGGCGGCAGCCGGTGCGATGGATCTCGGCCTGAAGGGGCGCACCGCGATCGTGTGCGGCGCCTCGTCGGGCATGGGCCTCGCAACGGCCGAGGCGCTCGCCGACGAGGGTGCGAACGTAGCGATGTTCGCGCGGCGGCGAGACCTGCTCCAGCGGGAGGCCGACCGCATCGGCGCGCTGGCCGTCCGCGGCGACCTCACGAACCCGCCTGACCTCGAGCGGCTGGTCGTGCGTACCGTCGAGGCCTTCGGCGGCGTCGACATCCTCGTCAACAACGGCGGCGGCCCGCCCCGCACCTCAGCCGAGTCGATCGACGACGACGCGCTCGAAGCGGCGGTCGAGCTGCTGCTCCTGTCGACGGTCCGCCTGACCAACCTCTGCCTCCGCGAGCTCCGGCGAAGCGGACGCGGGCGGATCATCAACATCACGTCCAGCTCCGTCCGCGAGCCGATCGACAACCTCGCCCTGTCCAACTCGGTCAGGCCCGGAGTAATCGGGTGGGCGAAGACGCTCGCGCGCGAGGTCGGCCCGGACGGCATCACGGTCAACTCGATCGCACCCGGACGAATCGACACCGCGCGGCTCGCCGAGGTTTACGCGAACCGGTCGCGTGCCGATGACCTCGCGACCATCCCCCTGCGCCGGTTCGGCCGCCCCCGCGAGGTCGCGGACGTCGTCGCGTTCCTCGCGTCGGATCAGGCGGCGTACGTGACCGGCACGGTGATCGCGATCGACGGTGGCCTCACCAGGGGCCTGCTCTAGGCACGGCTGGCCCGAACCGGGTCCCCAGACTGACCGTATTCTGAGTGGGTGGCGCGACTCATCACGCCGGTCCGACTCGTAGCGGCGGGGCTCGTCCTCCTCACCGTGGCCGCCGTCCTCTACGTCGCGCCCTCCGACCGCTACATCTTCTTGCCCGACCGCGCGCAAGCGGTCGCGCCGCTCGTCGACGTGCAAGGCGAGAAGCCGGACGGTGACGGCGGGGGGATCTACTACGTCGCCGTCGACGTGCGCAAGGCGTCCTGGCTCGAGCGCCTCATACCCGGGATCCGCGACGGCTCCACGCTCGTCCCGGTGTCGGCCGTTCGCGCGCCGGGAGAGAGCGACGTCGCCCACCGCCGGGCGGAGCTGCGGTCGATGGAGCGCTCGCAGCAGGTCGCGGCCGCAGTCGCGCTGCGCGCCCTCGGCTACCGCGTCGTCGTGCGCTCGAACGGCACGCTCGTGGCGGGCGTGGCCTCCGACGGCCCGTCGCGCGGCAAGCTGCAGCCCGAGGACGTGATCGTCGGCGTGAACGGCACCCCGGTGCGCTCGCCGACCGATCTTCGCCGCGTGCTGAGCAAGCACGGGCCCGGCGTGACGGTACGTCTCGCGGTCCGCCGCGGCGGAAGCGTGCGCCAGATCCCGGTTCGGACGATCGCCGACCCACGCACGCCGGGTCGCGCGATCATCGGCATCCTCGTCGAGGAGGCAGCCGAGATCGAGCTACCGCTGTCGGTGCATATCGACCTCGGCCAGGTCGGCGGCCCCTCGGCGGGCCTCGCGTTCGCCCTCGACGTGGCCGAGGAACTGGGCCACGACGTCGATCACGGGCACAAAATCGCTGCAACCGGCGAGCTCAGCCTCGACGGCAGCGTCGGGGCCGTCGGCGGCATCAAACAGAAGACGATCGGGGCGAAGAAGGCCGGCGCCGAGATCTTCGTCGTGCCGGCTGGGGATAACGCCGCCGAGGCCAGGCGCTATGCGGGAGGCCTGCGGATCCTGCCTGTGAATAGTTTTCGACAGGCGTTGCGCGCGCTGGCAACTGTACCCAGAGAAAGTTAGAAAACGTAAAAATTCGGTAGATCAATCAAGCCGGAAATTGCGATGTTTTCGTTTCTGACAACTCTTGAACTTACCCGCTCGGACGCCCAATATCGGCCCGTCAGGAACCAGCGGCCCAGCTAGCACCTTCATCTTTGAGCAAAAAGAGCAAAGTAAGCTGCGAGCATTGCTACTTTCGTCAGGCGGGCTTGTGCGCTCTCCCCGAATCCCCCTGCCCGACTTACCGTCCAGTTGGTCGAGGCACACTCTCTCCCCCGCGCCAGGCCCGCCTGCTCCCTCGTAACGTCGAATCGTTCGCCGATCACGCGGCGGCCTGACGCCCGCCTCTGGACGCGTCAGGCCGCCTGTCTGAACGCGTCGGCGCCGACGGCCGAGGCGAGGCGCACGATGCCCTCGTCGATCTCTTGGGGGGCGGCGAAGCTGTAGGCGAGCCGCACGGCGCGCTCGCCACCGCAGCCCGGCACGAAGAACTCGGAGCCGGGGACGAACGTGACTCCGGCCGCCGCGGCGCGCCGCGAGAAGTCGGCCGCCCGCGTGCCTTCCGGAAGCTCGAGCCAGAGGAAGTACCCGCCCTGCGGATGCGACCAGCCGGCATGTGGTAGCTCGCGGGCGAGCGCTGCGAGCATCGCGTCCCGCCGCTCACGCAGCAATCGGCGCGTGCGCGGAAGGTTCGCCTCGAGCCGCCCGCGGCGCAGGTACTCGAAAGCCGTCGCCTGTGAGAGCAGGGCCGGCGTGATGTAGGTCGAGGTCGCTTCGGCCTCGATTTCGCCGGCGAGCCCGTTCGGCAGCACCAGGTAGCCGACCCGGAGCCCCGGCGCGACCGTCTTCGAAAACGACGAGCTGAAGGCGACGTTCGCGCCGCCGTCGAGCTCGAACAGCGTCGGCGGCGCCTTGCCCTCGAACCGCACGAGCCCGTACGGATCGTCTTCGACGATCAGCAGGTCGTAGCGGCGCGCCAGGCGGACCAGCCGCCGCCGCCGCGCCTTCGACATCGTCCGACCGGTCGGATTCTGGAAAGTCGGGATCGTGTAGAGGAAGGCCGGCCGCACGCCTTGGCGCAGCAGCACGTCGAGGGAGTCGACGTCCAGGCCGTCCTCGTCGACCGGGAGCGCGAACACCTCCGCACCGAGCGCGGCGAGCAGCTTCAGCGGTCGGTCGTACGTGGGCGCCTCGACGAGCACGGGCCCGCGCACGGCGAGCCTCGCGGCCAGGAACAGGAAGCCCTGCAGCGACCCGTTCGTGACGACGACCCGCGCCGGCTCGACGCGGTGGTGCGCGGCGAGCCACTCCCTGAGCGGCCCGTAGCCGCCGGGCGAGCCGTAGTTGAGGATCGAGCCGCCGTCGGCCTCGAGCGCCGCCCGCGCGCAGTCGGCGAGGTCATCGACCGGCAGGCACTCCGCCGCCGGGATTCCCCGCGCGAACGAGATCGGCTCCACGCGCCCGACTCTATGATCCCCGCCGGATGGAACGAGGACGTCCGCTCGTCATGACCGTCGTCGCGGCTCTAGCAGTCGCCGCGCCGGCCCAGGCGGCGCTCGAAGTTCGGATCTCGATCACGCCCGCGAAGCCCCGGGTGGGTCAGCGAACCGTCGTCCAGGTGCGGCCGTACTGGACGTACCTGCGGCCCGACGGAAGCTGCTGCCGGTTGGAGCCCGCGAACGTCGCCTATCCGTTCCGGCTCGAGTCCGTCTCTCCCGCCGGCAGGGTCTTCCGGCCGCGGCTGCGCCGCACGAGCAACCCGTTCGTCTGGACGGCCGGCTTCATCTTTCGCACGCGCGGCACCTGGACGCTGCGCGAGCCGCACTGGGGCCCCGACTACAGCACCAGCGCCGGCGGCCGGCCGCGGATTCGCGTGGCGGTCGGTCGCTAGGAGGGATTGGTGGAAAACCGCCCGCCGTCGGGGTGCGATGGTCGTTCCGAGGGGAGGACGCCGGGAGCGTTCGTAGCCGGAGGCTACGGGCCTGACTGAGGGCGCTGCCTCGGGGCGAGCAGCGCGGCCCGACGGCTCAGTCGGTTTTTCGCCAAGCCCTCTTGTTAAGCGCGGGCGCCGGCCGTCTCGGCGGCGAGCTCGGCGACCTCGGTCGGCGTCGTCCCCACTCTCACGCCGCACGCCTCGAGCGCCTGCTTCTTCGCCTCTGCGGTCCCGGACGAGCCGGAGATGATCGCGCCCGCGTGGCCCATCGTCTTCCCCGGGGGCGCCGTGAAGCCGGCGATGTAAGCGAGCACGGGCTTCGTCATCTCCGCCTCGATGTAGCGGGCGGCCTTCTCCTCCTCGTCGCCGCCGATCTCGCCGACGAGGACGACGACCTCGGTCTCGTCGTCGGCCTCGAAGCGCGCGAGGATGTCGATGAACGACGAGCCGACCACGGGGTCGCCGCCGATCCCGACGATCGTCGAGTTGCCGAGCCCGCGCTGGGCGAGCTCGTGTCCGATCTGGTACGTGAGCGTGCCCGAGCGGCTGACGAGGCCGACGCCGCCCTCCTGGAAGATCTCGGCCGGGATGATGCCGACGTTCGCCTTGCCCGGCGACAGCGCGCCCGGGCAGTTCGGGCCGAGCATCGTGATCCCGCGCGGCCGGATGTAGTTGTAGATGCGCAGCATCTCGTGCGCCGGAAGCCCCTCCGCGATGCAGATCACGGTGTCGATGCCGGCGTCGACAGCCTCGTAGATGGCGTCCGCGGCGAAGCGCGCCGGCACGAACACCATCGCCGTGTTCGCGCCGGTCTCCTCCACGGCGTCGGCGACCGTGTTGAAGACGGGGATGCCCTGGACGTCCTGGCCGCCCTTGCCCGGCGTGACGCCGGCGACGACGTTCGTCCCGTAGTCGCGGTTCCGAACGCCGTGGAACGAGCCCTCGCTGCCGGTCAGGCCCTGCACGACGAGCCTCGTGTCGCTGTCGACGATGACCGCCATCAGCGCTTGCGACCGTTGAAGATGCCGCGGTCGAGCCGCACATGCCCATCCTCGATCCGGTCCGCGAGCAGCTCGCGCACGCGCGCCGCCTCGTCCCCCTCGCAGCCGGCCCGCTCGAGCCACGCCTCGACGTCGATGCGCTTGTCCTCGCGCTCGAACGCCTCGACCTCGAGGCCCGCGGCCTCGAACATCCGCCGCCACTCGTCCTCGGAGTACTTGCGCACATGCGTCGGGTCGCGCAGCCGGTCGGCCTCCTCCCCGCGCTCGCCGAGGTAGAGGTTGTCGGCCACCAGGACGAGCGAGCGGCTGACGCGGGCCATCTCGCTCAGCGCGCCCGACGGGTCCTCGAAGTGGTGCGCGGCGACGCGGCACGCGACGACGTCGAAGCTCTCGTCGGCGAAGGGGATCTCCTCAGCGCGGCTGACGACGTCCGGGCCCAAGCCGGGTGCCGGGACGATGGTCACGACCTGGAGGCCCTCTTCCCGCAGACGCTTCGCGACGTGGCCGCCTCCGGTCGCCACGTCGAGCGCGGTGTCGCCCTCGGCCCACTC
>JBKPFD010000181.1:0-2824 GCA_046729155.1 Actinomycetota bacterium | reverse complement strand
GATCGTCTCGCGGAGCGCAAAGTCCGGCCCGACGAACGGGTTCTGCACAGTGAGGATCACGGCGACGGTGGCCGCGAGCAGGCCGGAGAGGAGGACGGCGAACCCGATCACCCGGTCGGCGTTCACTCCGAGCAGGCGTGCCGTGCTGAAGTCGTTGGCTGCGGCCCGCATGTGCAGGCCGATCGTCGTGCGCGTCAGGAGCACGGCGAGAAGCACGAGCACGACCGCTGCGATGATCACGGCCGCGATCGTGATCTTGCGCACGTCGACGTCGAAGACCGTGATCGCCTGGTTGAAGGACGCGATCGAGGACGCGATCTCGCCGATCGTGTCGTCGCGGATGTCGACAAGCAACGCGACCGCCTGCAGCACGAACGCGATCGCGAACGTCGTCACGAGCATCACGGCCGGCGACTCGCCGCGGAGCGGCCGGAACACGGCGCGATCCATCGCCAGCGACAGCGCGACGACGACGGCGTAGCACGCCACGATGCTCGCGGCGACCGGCCACGAGGCGGTGAAGGCCAGCGTGTACGCACCGACCATGACGAGCTGCCCGTAGGCGAAGTTGACAAGCCGCAGGACGCCGAAGACGAGGCCGATGCCCACGGCCATGAGCGCGTAGACCGACCCGAGCCCGAACGCCTCGACGACCGTCTGCGCGTCGAGGGCTGCGACCAGGCCGCTCGTCATCCGCCCAGGTACGCAGCCACGAGCTTGTCCGTGTCGTCGGCGTCGGCGGGGCTGAGCGTCATGCGCAGCTCTCCATTTGCGAGCACGTGCGTGCGGTCGGCGAGGGCGACCGTGCGCTGGGCCCGCTGCTCGACGAGCAGGATCGTCACGCCCCGGTCGCGGATGCGCCCGAGCGCCTCGAAGACGCCCTCGACGAGCGTGGGCCCGAGGCCGAGCGAGGGTTCGTCGAGCAGCAGCAGGCGCGGACGTGCGACGAGCGCGCGGCCGATCGCAAGCTGCTGTTGCTGCCCGCCCGAGAGTAGACCGGCCGATCGCCGGCGGAACTCGCGCAGCACGGGAAACAGCTCGTACGCCTCGGACAGCGCCTCCTGTCCGTTGCGGTCGCGGCGAGCGGCCAGCCCGAGGCGCAGGTTCTCCTCGACGGTGAAGTCGGCGAAGATGCGCCTCCCCTCGGGCACGAGCGCCACACCGGACTGGGCGATCCGCTCCGGCGGTCGGCCGAGGATCGAGCGCCCTTCCAGGCGCACAAGGCCGGCGTGGGCGGGAACGAGCCCGGTGATCGCATGGAGGGTCGTCGACTTCCCCGCCCCGTTCGGGCCGATCAGCCCGACGATCTCGCCTTCGCCCACGCGGATGCTCAGGTTGCGCACGGCTGGGACGGGGCCGTAGCGCACCTCGAGCGAGACGAGCTCGAGCACGGGGTCAGCCATCGGCGTCCTCCACGAGCCCGGTCTCGCCGAGGTAGGCGCCCGCGACGTCGAGGTTCCCGCGTATCTCCGCGGGTGTCCCCTCGGCGAGCGTTCGGCCCTGGTCGAGCACGTGCACCCGGTCGCAGACATCCATGACGAGCGCCATGTTGTGGTCGATCAGCAGGACGCCCGCCTTGTGCTCGGCGCGGACCGAGCGAACGACTGCGGCGAAGTCCGGCACCTCGCTCTCGGGGAGGCCGGCGGCGGGCTCGTCCATCAGAACGAACCGGGGCTCCGTCGCGAGGGCTCGGGCGACGCCGAGGCGCCGCTCGTCTCCGTGGGCCAGCGCCTCCGCAGGCGCGTCCGCATGGCCGCCGAGGCCGAGCAGCTCGAGCAGGTTGTCCGCCCGCTCCCGAGCAGCCCTCGCACCGAGGCCGACCCCGAGCGCCGCCACCTCGACGTTCTCGCGCACGGAGAGTTGGCGGAACGAGCGGCTGTGCTGGAACGTGCGCGCGAGGCCGGCGCGGGCGCGGCGGTTCGCGCTCCAGCCCGTGATCTCCTTCTCCTCGAGGACGATCGCCCCCTTGCTCGGAACGTCGAAGCCGCTGAGGACGTTCACGAGCGTCGACTTGCCGGCCCCGTTCGGGCCGATCAGGCCGACGACCTCGTCGCGGTGCAGCTCGAGCGTGACGTCCCGTAGCGCCTGGACGCCCTCGAACGACCGCCAAACGGAGGAGGCCCGGAGTGTTCCTCCGGGCCTCTCCTCGGTTTCCGTGCCTGTCGAGCCGGCCAAGCGCGGGATCAGATCTTCGGGACGACCTTGGCCGTCACGAAGCCGACGCGGCTCCCGCGGTTGTCCTGGACTCTGATCACGCGGTACGTCCGCCCGAAGACGCTGTGCAGCGAGGGCGAGAAGCTCACCCTCCCGTTCGACGTCTGCACCTTCCTGAAGCCCTCGAGCGTGCGTGCGAGGACGGCGCCGTTCGTCGAGCCCTTCGCCCGCCTGATCGCGATCACGATGCCGTCGATCGTGCCGGTGCCCTGGATGAAGCCGCCGGTTGCGGCCTTCACCTGCTTCGCCAGCCTGTTGACGGCCGCGCTCGGATCGTCGCCGAACGACGAAGCGAAGGTCACGAACCAGTAGTTCGTCACCTTCGGATTGCTCGGGAGCCAGTAGGTGCCGTCCCCGGCCCACGAGTTCAGGATCGGCGTGTTGTTTCCGAGCGAACGGAAGCCGGACACGAACGCCGGCAGCTCACCGAAGGCGGTCGACGTCACGTACACGTCCGCCTTCTTGCCGTTCAGTCGTGTGACCGCCGCCTGGACGTTGTTCGCACGCGTCGCGTAGCTCTCGCGGCCGACGATCGACCCGCCCAGCTGCGTGTAGCGCCTGTCTCTTATACACATCTCCGAGCCCACGCTGTCTCTTATACACATCTCCG
>JBKPFD010000180.1:0-5713 GCA_046729155.1 Actinomycetota bacterium | reverse complement strand
CGTTGAAGGTGCCGCAGACAACGATCGGCTTGCCCTTGCGCGTCATGAAGAGCGTGTAGTAGTCGCCCTTCGCGAGCGGCTTCAGCTTCTCGACGGTGACGAGCATCGGCCGGTTGCCGTTGTCGTCCCGCTCGCCGATGCGGACGACTGCGAGCTGGCTTCCCGACTTCCCGAGGACGGCAGTCTCTTCCGGCGTGAAGCCGGCACCGACGCTCGAGCCCTCATCGCGCGCGCCGACGAAATAGCCGAGTGCAAACGCGGCCAGCACGATCGCCGCCGCGAGCACCAGCCCGGTGCGCATGCGGTTGCGGGCGAGCGTGACGATCTTCGCCTCCGGAGCCGGCGGCTCCGCGAGCGCGCCGGGCAGCTCGGGCGGCGGCCCTGCCGCGACGAGCAGGTCGTGCGCGCGGCGCAGGCGCGCCTCTTCCTCCGGAGGCAGGCCCTCGCCGACGACCTCGCGGAAGTCCGGCCCGGGGGTCACGAAAGCTCTCCCTCCAGGGCGTCGGCCAGGCGGGACAGCGCCGTGCGGGTGCGCGTCTTCACCGTGCCGAGCGGGATGTCGAGGAACTCCGCGATCTCGCTCTGGGAGAGCTCGCTCCAGTAGGCGAGCTCGAGCACCGTCCGCTCGTTCTCGGGCAGCTCGCCGAGGGCGCGGTGTACCCGCCACGCGGTCCAGCTCGCCTCCGCTCGCTCAGACGGCTCGGCTTCGGTCGACGGCGTCTCCGGCACCTCCGTCGGCGGCTCCGAGCGCATGCGCCGGCGGTCGACGATCGCGTTGCGCGCGACCGCGTAGAGCCAGGGCGCTCCGGGGCCGCGGTCCTCGCGGTAGCTCCGGGCCGAGCGCCAGACCGAAGCGAACGTCTCCTGGACGGCGTCCTCGGCACGGCCGCGGTCGCCCAGGCGGCGCAGCGCGAGTGCGAACACCGGGCGAGCGTAGCGCCGGTAGAGGACCTCGAAAGCGCCCCGATCGCCCTCCCCGACCCGCGCGATGAGCTCCCCGTCCGTCATCTGGTGCGGGAGCACGAAGGAAATCGTTGCGCGTTGAGCGACCGGCGGCAAGCCGATCCGCAGAGCCAGGGAGTTCGCCATCGTTCCATCTCGTACTACGGCCTCCGTCCCGCGCCGGATTGAAGGAGCCGCCCTCCGTCCACGACGAGGCTCGTCCCGGTCACGAAATCGGCGCCGGCAAGATAGAGCACCGCCTCGGCGACGTCGTCAGGGGACCCCACGCGCCCGAGGGGCGTCTCCGCAGCCCGCCGTTCCTCCTGGCCGGGCTCGACTGCCACGGGACCGGGCGCCACGCCGCATACGCGCACCTCGGGCGCGAGCGCTCGTGCCAGTACGCGGGTGATCATCGCCTGGGCGGCCTTCGCAGCACAGTGGGCGGCGAAGGAAGGCCAGGCCTGGTACGCGGCCACGTCCTCGATCATGACTACGACGCCCTTGCTCGCGCGGAGGTGCGGTGCTGCCGCCTGACCGACGAAGAACCCGGCCTTGGCCGTGACCCCGAAGGCCGCATCCCAGTCCTCCTCGGTCACGTCCTCGAGCGGCTTCGGAACGAAGCCGTCACCCGCCGCGTGCACGACCAGGTCGAGGCGGCCCAGCTCACGTGCCGCCCGTTCGACGAGCGCGCGCGCCTCCCCGGGCCGTGCGAGGTCTCCGTCCGCGGACCCGGCTGCGAGCACTGACCATCCTTCGCCCTCGAGCCGCGCAGCGATCGCCGACCCGACCCGTCCCGTCCCGCCTGTTACGAGGGCGCGCATTCGGGTTTGAGTCTAGGTGCAGCGACTTTCCGTCGTTTCGGGGATGAGGAATTCGCCGGTTGCCGGCGAAAAGAAGGGCAATGGCCCGCATGCTCGTCGCGGTCACGCTCCTCGCGCTCGTCGCAGCGCCGCAGGCGCCTGCGGCCGATCGGATGATCGACATCACTCGGCTCGGGTTCTCGCCGGACCGGATCACGATCGACCCCGGCGACCGGGTCGTCTGGACGAACAAGGATTCGGGCCAGCACGGCGTCGTCGCCGACCAGGCGCGGTTCCCCGCGTCCCCGGCGCTGCAGGCGAACCAGTCCTACTCGTACGTGTTCACGCGGTCGGGCTCGTTCGGCTACCGGGACCCCTTCAACACGAAGGAGCGCGGCACGGTCGTCGTCCGGGAAGGCATTGCGCTCTCCGCGGTCGCCCGGCTGGTCGGTTTCGGCGGTTCGACCACGCTGACGGGGTCAGTCTCGAACGGGGCCACGGGCGAGCGGGTGACGATCCTCGCGCAGGAGTGCGGCAAGACCACGGCGAGCCAACTGGCGACGACGACGACCGTCGCGAACGGCGCGTGGAGCTTCGCGGTCAAGCCGACGATGAAGACGGTCTACACGGCCCGCTGGAAGACGAACACGAGCCCGCCGCTCGAGGTTTCGGTGGCGCCCGGCCTCAGGCTGGCCCGCGTCCGTTCTCGCCGCTTCTCCGTCCGTCTCTCCGCAGCCCAGGCCTTCGTCGGCAAGTACGTCGTCCTGCAGCGCTACAGCGCCGCCCGCCGGCGGTGGTTGACGGTGAAGAACGTCGTGCTGCGCTCGCAGCTCGCCGCGCCGCCGAACGCGGTCACGGGAGCCACGTTCTCGTCGCGTCTCAGGCGCGGCACCCGGCTGCGGGTGATCATCACCGCGGCGCAGGTTGCACCTTGCTATGCGGCTTCGGCGAGCAACGTCGTACGCGCTTGAACAGTGCCTTTCGCCCGAACCCGCACACAATCTTTACAGCAGGACGGCACGTTTCTTACAGCGAACGGGCAACGTTTCCCAGCTAAGCCCGTTCCACTCGATGCCGTCAAAAGCTAGGGGGAATCACCAGATGAAGAAGCTACTCATCCTCACCGCTGCGGTATGTGCTCTCAGCGTCGGTGGGTACGCCTTCGCCGTCGGGCTCGCTACGAAGACCGTCAACATCCGGAGCACCGGCTTCTCGCCGAGGACCGTGACCATCAACGGTGGCGACACGGTGCAGTGGAAGAACGTCGACACGGTGGCGCACCAGGTCGTCGCGAACAACGGCTCGTTCGCGTCCGGAATCCTGCCGCGGAACGGCGTCTATTCGAAGCGGCTCGACACGCCGGGCAACTATCCGTACCACGACGGCCTCAAGCCGACCCTCAAGGGCACGGTCAGGGTCGTCGGGCCTCCGCCGTCCGTCTCGATCGGCGTCACGCCACCGATCGCGACCTGGGGCACGTCCGTCCGGCTGAGCGGCCAGATCACGCCGGCCGCAGTCGGCGACATGGTCGCGATCTTTGCGCAGCCGTACCCGCAAGCCTCGTTCGTGAAGGTCGCCGACGTCCAGACGACTACGAACGGCGTCTACGACTTCACGTACCGCCCGGACATCCTCACGGCGTTCAAGGCCCAGTGGAAGGGCAAGCAGAGCGCCGTCGTACAGACCGGCATCGCGCCGCAGCTGTCGCTCGTCAAGATCGGCCCGTGGTTCGTGACCCGGGCTCGCGCCGCGAAGTCGTTCTCCGGGCACTTCGTCTACGCGCAGCGGCTGAACGCCTTCGGGCAGTGGGTGAGCCTGCGCAAGGTCGTGCTCAACCAGCAGTCGGCGCAGCGCTTCAAGCTGCTACTTCCGCGTGGCCGCTCGCTCGTTCGCGTCTACATGACGACGAACCAGGCCGGCCCGGGCTACCTGTTCAGCTCGACTCGCGGACTGCTCGTCCGCCGTCGATAGCGACCACCGCCGCTGATCTCCAACGGGGGAACCTCTCTGGTTCCCCCGTTTGCTTTACGAAGCCGTCGTGCTTACTCGACCCCGCGCGCGGTCGTAGCGCTCGGCGACCGCCGGCCAGTTGACGACGTTCCACCACGCTTCCAGGTAGTCCGGGCGGCGGTTCTGGTACTTCAGGTAGTAGGCGTGCTCCCAGACGTCGATTCCTAGCAGCGGCTCGTCGGACTGCATGATCGGCGAGTCCTGGTTCGCGGTCGAGTAGACCGCGAGGCCGGTGCCGTCGTGGACGAGCCATGTCCATCCGGAGCCGAACCGGTTCACGCCGGTCTCGTTGACCGCCTTCTTCAGGTCCTCGAGGGAGCCGAACACGTCGCTGATCGCCTCGGCGAGCTCGCCCTCGGGCTCGCCGCCTCCGTCCGGGCTCATGATCTCCCAGAAGAACGTGTGGTTCGCATGGCCGCCGGCGTTGTTGCGGACGACCGTGCGAATGTCGTCGGGCAGCGCCTCGATGGACGAAAGAACGCTTTCGACCGACTGGTTCGCCCATTCGGTGCCTTCGAGCGCCGCGTTCGCCTTGTCGACGTACGCCTGGTGGTGCTTGTCGTGGTGGAGCCGCATCGTCTGCTCGTCGATGTGCGGCTCGAGAGCGTCGTAGTCGTACGGAAGAGGTGGAACCTCGTAGGCCATCTCGGGCTCCTTTCGTTCGCTCAAGTCTGAGGCTACACCCGCGCTATGCTCGCCGCGCCCACGTCCGGAAGGAGGCCCATGGCCACGCTCGTCTTCAACGCCGAGGAGATCGCGCCCCGCGAGCTCAAGCCGGCGCTCTTCGAGCTCGACGGCATCTCGCGTGAGGCGGTCGAGGCGCACTACAAGCTCTACGAGGGATACGTGAACAAGCGGAACGAGATCCTCGGCAAGCTGGCCGAGGTCGACCTCTCGTCCGCGAACCAGGTCTATTCCGAGATCCGTGGCCTGAAGGTCGAGCTCAGCTTCGCCGTCGGCGGCGTGAAGAACCACGAGATCTACTTCGAGCACCTCGGCGGCGAGGGCGGGGACCCGACCGGGCTGATGAGCGACCTGATCGAGCGTGACTTCGGCTCCGCGGCCGACTGGCGCGCCGACCTGACGGCAACGGGCATGGCCGGACGCGGCTGGGCCTGGACGGCCTACGACTGGGACGAAGGCCGGCTCTTCAACTACATCGGCGACACGCAGAACACGTTCCCGATCTGGAACGCGACGCCACTCGTCGCGCTCGACGTGTACGAGCACGCGTACTTCCTCGACTACCGGACGGACCGCGCCTCCTACATCGAGGCGTTCTTCCACAACCTCGACTGGACGACGATCAACGACTGGGCCTCGTCGTACCAGATCAGCCCGAAATAGAGACAGCCCTGCTCATCGTCGCCGGTTACCTGGCCGGCAGCCTGCCGTTCGGCTACTGGGTCGTGCGCGCCGCTCGCGGCGTGGACATCCGGACGCTCGGCAGCGGCAACGTCGGCGCGACGAACGTCTGGCGCGTCTTCGGCCCGAAGCTCGGGTTGATCGTCGCCTTCCTCGACGTGGCCAAGGGCTTCGCGCCGGCCTTGGCGGCGACTCTGGCGGTCGACCACCTGGCCGGGGTCCTGGCGGGCGCGGCCGCGATGCTCGGGCACTGGCGGCCGCTCTTTCTCGGCTTCGCCAAGGGCGGCAAGATGGTGGCGACCTGCGGCGGCGCGTTCCTTGGCCTGGCGCCCGTCGTCGGGCTCGTCGGAGCGGTCGTCTGGCTCGTCGTTTTCGCCCTCACGCGCTACGCGTCGGTGTCGTCGATCGTGGCGGCGATCGCGCTGCCCGTCGCGGCACTGCTTCTCGGCGAGCCTTGGCCGGTGCTCGTGTTCTCGGTCGGAGCTGCGCTCGCCGTGCTCGTGCTGCATCGCGGCAACCTCGCGCGCCTGCGTGCGGGCACCGAGACGCGCGTCCAGCTACGCCGCCGCCGGCCGGCGCAGGCCTAGCCGGGACCC
>JBKPFD010000179.1:0-1675 GCA_046729155.1 Actinomycetota bacterium | reverse complement strand
GTCGCCGCGATCGGCGCTGCCCCAGAGCTGCCCGTCCGCGAGCCCGGCGACGAGACCGTCCTCGACGGCGACGAGCGCGTACGGCATCGCCGGGATCGGGTCCGGGAGCCCGCCGGCGAGCACATCCCAGCCGCCGTTTCGGCGCCGATAGATCCGCGCCTGTGGGTCGCGGCCGCCGTGCGCCGCGTACGGGCCTGTGCTCGCCGAGACGTACCAGAGCTCGGGATCGGCCGGGTCGACGGCGACCGACCACGTGTAGTGCCGGTCGCGGCCGTCGTCGGCGGGATTCCACGTGTCGCCCGCGTCGTCGCTCCACGCCGACCCGCCGCCGCCGGCTTCGTACGCCCGGCCCGGCGCCTTGGGGTGCCAGGTGAGCGAGTGGACGTCCGGCTGCGCGCCCGGCCGGTGGTCCTGCCACGTCTCTCCGCGGTCGGTCGAGCGCATGAGCCCGCCGAGCTCGATCCCGACGAGCAGGAGGTCGGCGTCATGCGGGCTCGGCGCGATCCAGCGCACATGTGACGTCCACGGCCGCGGCGGAAAGCTCCAGTTCGGCCTCGAGGGCAGCTCGAGGAGGCTCTCAAGCTCCTGCCACGACTCGCCGGCGTCGTCGCTCCGGTAGAGCGCGCTCGGTTCGGTGCCCGCGTACACGGCGCCGTCGACCGAGCTCACGGCGAGCGAGAAGACCCCGGGCTGCGGCAGCCCGCAGTCCGCCCAGGTCTCGCCGCCGTCGGTCGTCTTGCGAACCCCGCCCTCGCGCAGCCCGGCGTAGGCCGTGTCCGGATCGGCCGGGTCCGGCGTCAGACACTGGACACGGCTGCCGACGAGAGAGAGCGTCGCCGTCCAATCGCTGCCCGACTCGTCCAGTCGGGCAAAAGCGTCCCCCGTGGCCCCGTACAGCCTCGCCATGTCGCATCTAGCTTGCCGGACCGCAAAGCGGGAATGTTCAGGACAGGTTCCGAGTTGGCCTAACTAGAAACCGATCCAGGGAGCGATCGATGCGACTCGAAGGCATCCACCACATCACGGCGATCACCGCCGACGCGCCGCGCAACGTCGACTTCTACGCGCGCGTGCTCGGCCTCCGCCTCGTCAAGAAGACCGTCAACCAGGACGACCCGACCGTCTACCACCTCTTCTACGCCGACGAGCGTGGCTCGCCGGGCTCGGACATCACGTTCTTCGAATACCCCGGAGCACGACGCGGCCGTGCGGGCGCGGGCATGGTGCACCGCGTCGTCTGGCGGGTCGCCTCCGATCAGGCGCTCGACTTCTGGGAGGAGCGCCTCCGAAGCGAAGACGTCGCCGTCTCCCGCGCGGACGGCCGCCTCACGTTCCCCGATCCCGAGGGGCTCGGCCTCGAGCTGGCCGTGGTCGAGACCGAGGACGAGCCGCTGATCGCCGACCATCCGGAGATCCCGCGCGAGCTCGCGCTGCAGGGCTTCGACGGCGTGCGCGCATACTCGCTCGACCCGGCCGCGAGCCGCGCCTACCTCGATCAGACGCTGGCCTTCGAGCCGCGCGACGAGCAGCGCTACGACGTCCGCGGCGACGACCGCGGCTCGTTCTACGTCTACGACGAGGCACGCGAGCCGGGTATGGGCGGCGCCGGAACCGTCCACCACGTCGCGTGGGCCTCGCCGCAGGAGGAACATGAGGCGTGGCGCCGGCGCGTGGT
>JBKPFD010000178.1:0-4312 GCA_046729155.1 Actinomycetota bacterium | reverse complement strand
CGGCTCGCGAGCTCGTGATGGTGATGAACGGCTACGACACAGACGGCGACGGGGAGAACAACTTCTACACCGTCAACGGGCGCGCCTTCTACTACGCGAAGTACCCGATCCGGGTCAAGAAGGGCGAGCTCGTCCGCATCTACCTCGCGAACCTGACCGAGTTCGACCTCATCAACTCGTTCCACCTCCACGGCGACTTCTTCCGCTACTACCCAACGGGCTCGACCGACCACTTCGAGTACACGGACACGGTCATGCTCTGCCAGGGCGAGCGCGGGATCCTCGAGATCGAGTTCGCAAATACCGGCCGCTTCATGTTCCACGCGCACCAGAGCGAGTTCGCCGAGCTCGGCTGGATGGGCTTCTTCGACGTGCGCGACTAGATGGAAGCGGGCGCGATCTCGGCGAGGCTGCGAGGCGCCGGCTGGCGGCTCTGGGCGCTCGTCCCGCTGCTCGCGCTG
Organism: Actinomycetota bacterium; assembly: GCA_046729155.1. Taxonomy (GTDB): domain Bacteria; phylum Actinomycetota; class Thermoleophilia; order Gaiellales; family Gaiellaceae; genus VAXT01. Next base: position 3,851 of record JBKPFD010000178.1, on the reverse strand, counting down.
GTCGGGGCCGTCTCGCTGGTGGCGACGACCGGCAGCTCGATGCTCGACCTGCTCGGCCGGAACCCACCGCCCGTGGATGAGTTCGACATCCGCCGCGTCGAGTTCCACCCGGGCGAGATCCGGATCAAGGTCACGAATCCTCAGCGCGACGACCTGACGATCGCGACCGTCACCGTCGATGACGCGATCGTTCCCTACTCCGTCGACGGCGACCGCACGCTCGGCCGGCTGAGATCGGCCGAGATCGTCGTGCCCTACGACTGGGTCGAGGACGAACCGATCGCCGTCGGCGTGACGAGCTCGACAGGAATCCAGACGACGGAGGAGATCAAGGCCGCCGTCGAGACACCCGGCCCGTCGGCAGAGCGCTTCCTCGGCTTTGCCGTGGTCGGGTTCCTCGTCGGCATCTTCCCGGTCGCGCTCGGCCTGGCGTGGCTGCCCTCGCTGCGCAGGGCGAGCCCCGAGTGGCTGGCGGCGTTCATGGCGCTGACGGGAGGGCTGCTCACCTTCCTCGCGTTCGAGGCGCTCTCCGAGGCGCTCGACCTCCAGGGCGCGCTGCCGGCGGGCCTCGGCGGCACCGGCCTCGTCCTCCTCGGCTTCGCCTCGACGTACCTCGCGCTCAGCCTGCTCTCGCGCGCGTTCGGCGCCGGCGGGCCTCTCAGCGGCCTCGCGCTCGCGACCGTCGTCGCCGTCGGGATCGGGCTGCACAACCTCGGCGAGGGGCTCGCGATCGGAACGTCGTTCGCGCTCGGCGAGCTGGCGCTCGGCACGTTCTTCGTCGTCGGCTTCATGGTGCACAACGTCACGGAGGGGCTCGGCATCGCCACGCCGATCGCCGACCGCGGCCGCGTGAGTCTCGGGCGACTGGGCGTCCTCGCGCTCATCGCCGGGGCGCCGACGATTCCGGGCGCGTGGCTCGGCGGCTTCGTCACGAGCGACGTGCTGGGCGTGCTCTTCTTCGCGGGCGCGGCCGGGGCGGCTGCCGAGGTGGTCGTCGAGGTCGGGCGCTACGTTCGCGAGCGCGCGCCGGGAGGCCTTGCGTCCCCATACGTCGTCGGCGGCTACCTCGCAGGCATCGCCGTCATGTACGTCACAGGGCTACTGATCTGAGGTCGGGCCCCGCGCTGCCGGCGGTGACCAGGCGGTCGCGGCCCGTGCGCTTCGCCTCGTAGAGCGCCGCGTCCGCGCGGCCGACCAGCTCCTCCGCCGACTCGCGCCCGTTCCAGCATGCGACGCCCGCGGACACGGTCTGGCCGGACGGCATGGCGACACGCAGGCGCTCGACGATCGACGTCGCGTCGCTGAGGCTGCAGCCGGGCAGCGCGACCGTGAACTCCTCGCCGCCGTAGCGGGCCAGGATGTCGCTCGCGCGGAGCTCGCTCGCCCACGCTGCGGTCGCTTGCTTCAGCAGCCGGTCGCCCGGCTGGTGGCCACGCTCGTCGTGATTGGCCTTGAAGTAGTCGAGGTCGAGCATCGCCACGCAGAGCGGGTGCGTGGCGCGCCTCGCCCGCGCCATCTCGCGCGGCAGCTGCTCCTCCCACGCGCGGCGGTTGAGCAGGCCGGTGAGGTCGTCGGTGCGGGCGCTCTGCTCGAGCTTCGCGAGCAGGGTCGCGCGCTCCATCATCATCGCCGTCTCCGCCGCGAGCATCCGGATCGCGGAGATCGTCTGCCGCTCGAGCCCTTCGATGACGTGGTTCCATCCGACGACGAGGACGCCGACGGTCTCCTCGTGGCGCAGCACCGGCTCGAAGTGGATCGAGACGGCTCCGGTCGCGCGGGTCAGCCGCTGCGACACCTCCGCGCTGGTGCGAGCGTCGTCCACGAAGAGCGCCTTGCCGGAGACGAACGCGGCCGCGGCTCCCGACGGCCCGCCCTCCAGCGGGATCCGGATCGGCGGCGAGCCCTGCAGCCCGTGGTTGGCGGTCATCGTCAGCGCGCCTTGACCGTCCGGCTCCATCAGCGTCGCGAAGCGTCCGCCCGTGATCGTGCACGCAGCGGAGCAGATGACGTGGCGCGCGACCTCCGAGTCGGTGGTGCGTGAGATCTCGCGAGTCGCATCCGTGACGGCCGCCATGTTGACGATCAGCTGGTGCGCCTCCTCCTGGCTCGCGAGCAGCTCGTCGGCCTGCCGAGCCGAGGCGGTCGCGCGCGTGCGCAGCTCGGTGACGAGCGCCTGCACGGTGAAGCCGACGATCGGCGCGACGCAGATCCAAATGAGGGCCAGCGTCCACTCGGACGCCGGATACGCGGGGGCGCCCACGAGGAACGGCGGCGTCAGGAAGACGGCGGCGACCGCGGCGATGCCGACGGCGAGGTCGCGCCGCGTGCCATAGAGGGCGAGCCAGAACATGGGCAGCATCGCCAGTGCCGCGTAGGCGGATTGCGCCCCGCCGTCGCTCTCGCGCAGGAGCGCGATGACGACGAAGTACGCGACCGGGGGCACGACCTCGGCGAACCGCGGCAGCCGTGACCAGGGGACGAAGACGGCCGCGAGCACGATGAGCGCGCTGAGCACGGCGGCGCCGGCGAGCGCACGTGGTTCGTTCCCGGCCGGCGGGAGCGGATAGATGCACAGCGCGAGCGCCATCGCGCCGAGGAACGGGGCGGCACGGCGAAGCAGGCCCTCACGGGCAAAGGCCTGAGGACGGGCTTCGGTCGCCATCAGAGGTCGAGTGCCGCAGTTGAAAACATGTCGCCGCGCTGAAGATCGCCCTCGAACGAGGCCGGCTGAATCCCCAAACGGGTGACGACCCGCTCGTTGCCGCGAATCAGCCCGTGGAGACGGCTTCGATCTCGCGCCAGCCGACCAGCGACGGGGCGGCGAGCGTCTCGACGCGGACGTACCTGACGTCTCGCCACGGGACCGCCGGAGTGTGCTCCAGGACGTCCCCGTCCCGGGTGAAGCCCACGAACTCGTGCAGCAGCGTGCCGAGGTCACCGGCGTTCCTGCGCCCGTAGACGCGGTGGATCGTGTAGCCGTCGGGCACCTGGGTAACGTGCAGGCGCACGCGTTTCAGGTCCCGCGCCGAGCCGAGGTCGACTTCGATCCACTGCGGGGCGAAGCCCGCCGCGGTCCACGCGCTGGTGCGGTCGCCGTCGAACGCCTTCGCAGGCGGCCGGCCGGCCGACGAGCTCGAAGCCGTTGCCGGTTGCCCGACCGCGACGTTGTGCGGTCCCGAGGCCTGTGCGCACGGGTCCGAGCGGCCGGCCGGGCCGAACGCCCGCGCGATCGCGCCGCCGCCGGACTGCGCGTTCCAGAGCTCGGGCTGCTCCTCTGTGTCCCAGGTCCAGAGCAGCCAGCCGTCGGCGCCGAAGCGGCACGACTCGCGCTGCCAGGCCTCGAGCGCGTACGGCGTCTCGTCGAGCGCCGGATACGCCGACTTGAAAGCGCCCAGCTCGCCGAGCACGACCGGCTTCGCCTCCGTGCCGTCGACGCCGAAGTTCTCCATCGTCTCGGGCAGCGTCAGCTCCAGGCCCGGGTAGGCGTGGAGGTCGACGAAGTCGGCGATCGAGGACCTGATCGCGGCGCGCGTCCGGATCAGGCGCGGGTCGCCGGCCCGGGTCGCGTTCGGCTCCTGCGGCGGGAAGAAGCCGATCGAGACGAGCGCCGTCCGGTCGACGGCACGGATGGCGGCGCGCACGCGGTCGATCCAGAAGACCAGGCTGTCGTCGAGGAGCTGATCCTTCTGCGCCTGGCTCGACAGGTCGTACGTGCGCCCGTTGGGCGCCGCCAGCACGCCCGCGGCGAGGCTGAACGGCTTCGCGCGCGCGTCGAAGTGCGCCTCGTTGCGGAGCTCGTAGGCGAGGACGACGTCCGTGGGAGCTTTCTGCCGGAGGAGCTCTGCGGCGAA
>JBKPFD010000177.1:0-7642 GCA_046729155.1 Actinomycetota bacterium | reverse complement strand
CCATCCGTTCGTCGGCAGCGTCAGATGTGTATAAGAGACAGCTGCGAGGCGCACCGAACCGCCGTGGAGCTCGACGAGCCCGTCCTGCGCGAGCGCCTCGACCGCGGCGGCGTCGAGGCGGCTCAGGCGCCGCGGCCGTTCGGCGACGAGGCGCAGGGTCCGTGCGCGCCGCTGCCGGAATGAGCCCTCGAAGCGCGACTGCCGCCGCGCGGGCTCGAAGCGGCGTCCGCGCGACGGGCACTCGGCGGCCAGTGGGCACGCGCCGCACCGCGGCACGCGCGCAAGGCAGACGGTCGCGCCGAGATCCATCAACGCGTGCGCCGACTCGGGGCTGAACGCACCGCGCGTGCGCTCGAGCACGCGGCGCACGTTGGTGTCGACCGGCAGCACCGCCCGGCCGAGCGCGAAACGCGCGATCGCGTTCGCCGTGTAGCGCCCGACGCCCGGCAGCTCGGATAGGTCCTCGGGCCATCCGCGATCGGCGATCTCCCGGGCGGCGCGGTGCAGGTTCAGCGCGCGCCGGTTGTAGCCGAGGCCCTGCCACTCGCGGATGACGTCGGCCGCGGTCGCGGCCGCGAGCGCTTCGGCGGTCGGCCAGCGCTCGAGCCAGGCGAGGTAGCGCGGGATCACGCGGGCGACTTGCGTCTGCTGGAGCATGACCTCCGAGACGAGGATCGCGTACGGGTCACGCGTGTGGCGCCACGGCAGGTCGCGGCCGTGCTCGGCGAACCAGGAGAGAAGCTCCCGCTCCACTAGTGCACGACCCGGATGTTGAAGTGCGGGGTGCCGGCGACCCCGATCAGGCGCAGCCAGAGCGGCAGGTACATCTCCGTGCCGCGCGCAGACGTGATGTCGCCGAGGTCGAGAACGTGCTCGCCCGGCCAGCCGAAGCTCCCCAGCAGGTCGCGTACCTCGGCCTTCGCGGCGGCGTCGTTCCCGCAGACGAAGACGTCGTGCTCACCGGGCACAGACGCGGGGTCGACCATTACGGCGGCGTTGACCGTGTTCAGAGCCTTGACCACCCGCGCCTCGGGAAACGCGCGCTGGATCTGCTCGCCGACCGAGTCCGTGTTGCACACGCCCAGGGTCGGCGGCCTGCCCTGCGAGAAGTCGAGCGCGTTCGAGACGTCGACAAGCACCTTGCCCGCGAGGTTCTCCTCGCCGGTGGCCCGGAGCGCGTCGAGCGAGACGCCGCCCGCGGTGCAGTTGAAGAGAAGCTCGCCGGCCGCGGCCGCGTCCACAAAGGTCCCGTGAGCCGCGCTCGCCCCGGCTGCCTCGGCCCACTGCGTCGCGTCCGGGTTGTCGGCCGTGCGAGAGCCCATCGTCACCTCGTGGCCGAGCCCGACGAGCCTCGATCCGATCGCCTTGCCGACCATTCCCGTCCCGAGCACGCCGACTCTCATCGCTCCTCCTCTCGCCGCGGTTGCGCCGCGTGGGCGAGTGTAGATTCAGAACCGGAATGGCCCGAGTCCGCTTCGCACCAAGTCCGACCGGCTCGCTGCACGTCGGCAACGCGTTGAGCGCGGTCGCCAACCGGCGGCTGGGCGACTGGATGCTGCTCCGGATCGACGACACCGACTCGCAGCGCAACGTCCCCGGCGGTGAGGACGAGATCGTGCGCGACCTCGAATGGCTGGACATCGCGTGGGACGAGGGTCCGGTTCGCCAGAACGAGCGGCAGGAGGCCTACCGCGCGGCCGCGGAGCGGCTCGGCGGCGAGCGGTTCGGCAGGATCACGCTGCTGCGGCCGGATGGCTCGGCGACGTACCACCTCGCGAGCGTCGTCGACGACCTCGAGTTCGGCATCACGCACGTCGTCCGCGGAAACGACCACCGGGCAAACGAGCCGCTGCACCGCGAGCTGACGGTCGCGTTCGGCGGCACGCCGCCCGAATACGTGCACCACGGGCTGATCCTCGGCGAGGACGGGCGCAAGCTGTCGAAGCGGGAATTCGGCGCGACCGTCGCCTCTCTACGTGAAGCCGGAATTCCGGCCGAGGCCGTCCGCGCGTACCTGGAGGAGCTGGGAGTACCGAAGCACGATGTCCACTACGACCTTGCGCGGATCCGCCGGCTCGCGGTGGAGGCGATCGCGGCCATGTCCGACGAGGAGCTGGCCGAACGGGCAGCGGCCCCTGTCGAGCTCGTGCCGGCCCTGCGCGGCGCGCGCGACCTGAACGAGGCTCGCGAGTACGCCGCCCTCGTGCTCGAGCCCGCGTCGGTCTCGCTTGGCGAGGACGCGCGCCCGACGCTCGACCGCTTCAGGCAGCTGCGCTCGAACGGCGCCGCGGCGAAGGAGATCGTGCGCGAGCTGAAAGCCGTCGGCGGCGACCTGCGTGCGCTGCGACTCGCGCTGACGGGCCGCGAGCGAGGGCCGGAGCTCTGGGCCGTGATCGAGGCGCTGCCCCGCGACGAAGCCCTGCGGAGGGTCGATGCGGCTCTATAACTCGCTGTCGCGTCGGCCCGAAGAGCTGCCGCCGCCCCCTGGACCGATGCGGATGTACGTCTGCGGCCCGACTGTGTACCGGCGCGTGCACGTCGGGAATGCCCGGCCGTACCTTCTGAGTCTCTGGGTCAAGCGCTGGCTCGAGCGCAACGGCTACGAGGTGAAGCTCGTCGAGAACATCACGGATGTCGACGATCACATCTACGAGGAGTCCGCCGGGCTCGGCGTCGGCAGCCGCGAGCTCGCGGACCGCGCGACGCGGTGGTATCTCGAGGACACGGACGATCTCGGGCTCGGTCGCCCGGACGTCGAGCCGCGTGCGAGCGAGACGATCCCAGAGATCATCGCGCTGGTCGAGGAGCTGATTGCGCGCGACGCGGCCTACGTCGAAAACGGCGACGTGTACTTCCGTGTCTCCCGCTCTCCCGAGTACGGGCGTCTCTCCGGCGCCCGTCTCGAGGAGATGATCGCCCAGGAACCGAGCGACCTCAAAGAGGACCAGCGCGACTTCGCGCTCTGGAAGGGGCAGAAGCCCGAGGAAGACCACGCCTGGGAGTCGCCCTGGGGGCCCGGCCGTCCCGGCTGGCACATCGAGTGCTCCGCGATGGCGGAGAAGTTCCTCGGGGCGGAGTTCGAGCTGCACGGCGGCGGCAACGACCTGCGCTTTCCGCACCACGAGAACGAGCTCGCACAGTCGCGCGCCGCCGGCCGGTCGTACGCGCGGATCTGGACGCACAACGGGATGCTCGAGCTCGACGAGGAGAAGATGTCCAAGTCGGTCGGCAACGTCCGCACTCTGCGGGAGGCGCTCGACACCTGGGGGCGCGAGGCGCTGCTCCTCTTTTTCCTGACCGGGCAGTGGCGGAAGCCGATCGATTTCACGCCCGAAGCGATGGAGGCGGCGCAGGCGCGGGCGGAGCGGTTTCGCGACGTCTTTCGCATGCCCTCCGAGCCGGCTCCGGCGGACGCCTGGGACCGCTTCGCGGCCGCACTGGACGACGATTTCAACACGCCCGAGGCGCTGGCGGTGATGCACGAGTGGCGCGACCACGACCTGCTCCGGCGCGGGCTCGAGGTTTTCGGCCTCGAGTCGCTCGCGGAGAGCCGCGAGGCGCCGGCCGAGCTGCACGAGCTCGCGTCGCGGCGCGCGGCCGCGCGGGGCAACGGCGACTTCGGTGCCGCCGACGAGCTGCGCTCCGAGATCGAGGCGGCCGGCTGGGAGGTTCGCGACGTCGCGGGCGAGCCCGGCTACCAGCTCGTCCCGATGCGGTGACCGTCGCCCTCGAGAACATCTACGGGCGGCGCGCCGTCCGCGAGGCGCTGCGTGGCCCGCGCGAGGTGCGCGATCTGTGGGCGAGCGAGCGCGCGGTGAAGGCCGAACCATGGCTCCGTGAGCCAGAGCCCGGGGTCAGACCCCGGGTCATGGCCGAACGTGAGCTGTCGGAGCTCGCCGGCACGCGTGATCACCAGGGCGTGGTCGCGGCCGTGGAGTCGTTCCGCTACGCCGACGCCTATGAGCTCGCTGCCGAGGACGACCCGTTACTGGTGTGTCTCGACCAGGTCACGGATCCACACAACCTGGGCGCCGTGGCGCGTACGGCCGACGGGGCCGGAGCGACCGGCATCGTCGTGCCGGCCCACGGCGCGGCTCGAGTGACCCCAGCGGTCTGCCGCGCATCGGCCGGCGCCGTCGAGCACGTCCGGCTCGCGGTCGTCCCGAACCTCGCCCGGTTCCTCGGCGAGGTGAAGGGGCCGAACCTCTGGGTCTATGGCGCCGCGGGTGACGACGGGTTGCCGCTGTGGTCGACCGACCTGAGCGGCGGCATCGCGTTCGTCTTCGGCGCCGAGGGGAAGGGGCTCCGGCCGCTCGTGCGCCGGACCTGCGACGCGCTCGTGTCGATTCCGCTGTCCGGCCGAGTGGAGTCGCTGAACGTCAGCGTCGCCGCCGCGGTGATCCTGTACGAGGCAAGGAGGCAACGCGGTGGCTGAGCCGGCGCGAAGCGCCTGTCCGCGTAGCGGACCGGGGGAGGGGGCTCGCGGGAACCGGGAGGTTCCCCCGTGGCGACGCGATGCGGAGGTGAGAGCGTTCCGGCCGCGCAATGGCTGAACCGACCTTCTACCTCTTCGACGGCTTCAACCTCCTGCACACGGGTGGGTTCGAGGACGCGCGCGACCTCACCGACAAGCTGGCGAGCTTCGTCGCTGAGAAGGGCGCCCGCGGCGTGCTCGTGTTCGACGGCAGCGGCCAGGACCTTTCGTACGGCCCGTTGGAGGTGCGCTTCGCGGAGCACGCCGACGACCTGCTCGAGCGCCTGGCCGCGGAGCACCGCGACCGCGACCGCGTGTGTCTCGTCTCCTCCGACTCGGCGGTCCGGGGTACGTCCGGACAGGAGGTTGCCAAGCTCAGCTCGGCGACGTTCATCCGGGATTTCTCGCTCTCGCAGCACGAGGAGAGCAGGCCGATGCGCGTGGAGGACAAGCTCGACGCCGAGACGCGCGAGCGGATGGAGCGGCTGCGGCGCGGCGAAACATAGTAGGACCCGCGCAAGGTCCATAACAAGAGGGTCCCTTGCAATAACCTTGTAATTCTTTGCAGACCTTGCTATTTTGACCTCGAGTTCGGGGTGAGAGTTCGCCCTGTGCTCTTCCGACATGGCCGCCGCCCGCCCCGTCCCGGCACTCCGCCAAGCCCAGAGGGCTCAGCGCGAGCTCGAGGATCTGCAGCTCGTGCTCAAGGCGCGGAACGGCGACCAGGGCGCGCTCGATCACCTCATCCGCCGTTACACCGGTTTCGTCCGGCTCAAGGCGAGCTCGTACTTCCTGGCCGGCGGCGACGCGGAGGACCTCGTCCAGGAGGGCCTGATCGGTCTCTACAAGGCCGTGCGCGACTTCCGGTCGGACAAGGAGACGTCGTTCCGGTCGTTCGCCGAGCTCTGTGTGACGCGGCAGATCATCACGGCGATCAAGACGGCCACCCGCTACAAGCACGCGCCGCTGAACACATACGTCTCTTTCAGCCACACACCGGCGGGACAGGACCCGGAGGGCGAGTGCACGCTCGGTGACGCGCTCCCCGGCCCGGGCGTCAACGACCCGTCGGTGGTCGTGATCTCGACCGAGGAGCTGCAGAGCCTCGTCTTCACGCTCGGCACGGGCCTCTCGAAGCTCGAGTCGGACGCTTTGCGCCTGTACCTCGAGGGCTCGTCCTACGAGGAGATGGCCGCGGAGCTCGGTTGCGACACGAAGACGATCGACAACGCCCTGCAGCGCGTGAAGCGCAAGATCGTCACGCACCAGCGCTCGCGCCAGGTTCTCAGCTAGCCCCGGCTACCATCTGCCGTACGCCGGAGTAGCTCAGTCTGGTCAGAGCAGCTCACTTGTAATGAGCAGGCCGTCGGTTCGAATCCGACCTCCGGCTTCTCGGCGAGCTAAGCTCTGAGTTGGCGCCTCAGGGCGCCGTCTCATGACGGATCGCTGACCGGATAACGAGTCCCTTCCGCGGAGCCTGCAGGCTCTGCTTTCGGTCAGGAGGTCCCTTCCAATGCACCAGGGCGGCACGCTCGTCGCAAATGAGATCACGATCCACCGGGGCGCCGACGCGATCCTCGAACGCGTCACGCTCGCGGTCACGCCCGGCAGCCGCATCGGCGTCGTCGGGCCGAACGGCCGTGGCAAGACGACGCTGCTCCGCGCGCTCGCCGGGCTCGAGCCGCTCGAGGGCGGCGCCGTGTCGCGGAACCCCCCGAGCCTGCGCGTCGGCTACCTGCCGCAGGAGCGCGACCTCGACCCGGGCGAGACGCTGCTCGCGTACCTCGCGCGCCGCACAGGCGTGGGGGAGGCCGAGGCCGAGCTCGACCGGCTCGAGGCGGCACTTACGCAGGACCCGTCGCTGGCGGAGGCGCACGCCGATGCGCTCGAGCGCTTCCTCGCGCTCGGCGGCGCCGATCTGACCGCTCGCGCGCGCACGGTGCTCAGCCAGGTGGGCCTGCGCGCGCCGCTCGACCGTCCCGTCGGCACGCTCTCCGGCGGCGAGCAAGGCCGCGCGGCGCTCGCGTCGATCCTCCTTGCGCGCTTCGACGTCTACCTGCTCGACGAACCGACGAACGACCTCGACTTCGCCGGTCTCGAGCTGCTCGAGCGGTTCGTGCTGGACGTCGACGGCAGCGTCGTCCTCGTCTCGCACGACCGCGCGCTGCTCGACCGCACGGTGACGAGGATCGTCGAGCTGGAGGCGGGAACGCATCGCATGCACGACTATCCGGGCGGCTGGAGCGAGTTCGAGGCTGCGCGAGCACGCGCCCGCGCCGAGCACGAGCGCGCCTACGCGCACTGGGAGGAAGAGCGGGCGCGCTTCGCCTCGCTGCACCACGAGCGACGCGAGCAGGCGCGCGTCGGCGGCAAGCTTGCGAATCGTCGTGCCACGCATGCGCTGATGTCGAAGACGCGTGCCGCTGCGCGCCGGGTGGAGTTGCTCGACCGCGACCGCGTCGAGAAGCCGTGGCAGCCTTGGGAGCTCCGGCTCGACCTCGCGCCGCGCGCCCGCTCCGGCGACCTCGTCGTCGCCCTCGAGGGCGCCGTGATCACGCGTGGCCCGTTCAGCATCGGCCCGGTCGACGTGCACGTGCGCTGGGGCGAGCGCCTCTCGATCGCCGGCCCGAACGGGAGCGGCAAGACGACCGTCCTGGAGGCGCTGCTCGGGCGACTCCCGCTCACGGCAGGGACTCGCAGAGCAGGCCCGTCGGTCGTGTTCGGCGAGATCGGGCAGGCCCGCGCGCTGCTCGACCCTGCCGAGCCGCTCGTCACATCCTTCCGGTCGGCCACCGGGCTCGCGGAGACCGAGGCGCGGACGCTGCTCGCGAAATTCGATCTCTATGCGCAGCACCTCGTGCGACCGGCCGGAAGCCTCTCGCCGGGAGAGCGGTCGCGCGCAGAGCTCGCCGTGCTGGCGGCGAGCGGCGTCGGCTGCCTCGCGCTCGACGAGCCGACGAACCACCTCGACCTGCCCGCCGTCGAGGAGCTCGAGCGTGCGCTGGCTGCATTCGACGGCACGCTGCTGCTGATCAGGCACGACCGGCGCTTTCTGGAGCGGGTGGGCGTGACGCGGGTCGTCGAGGTCAGCCGGTGGCCCAGCTCGGCGTCGCGGTGACCGCTCGGCGGGGCTACTGCTCGAGCGCCTGCTCGAGGTCGCTCCAGAGC
>JBKPFD010000176.1:0-5634 GCA_046729155.1 Actinomycetota bacterium | reverse complement strand
CGCTGCCCTGGCTCGCGGGACGCGACGGGCGGCTGACGCTCGTCATCGACTGGCGCGATCCCGCCGTGAAGCAGGTCTTCCTGCTGATGGTCCCCGTGACGCTCGGGCTCGGCCTGATCAACTTCAACGCCGTCATCGGCTCGTTCTTCGCCGCGCGCTTCATCGACCCGAACCTCGCGCCGAGCGCGATCGACGCTGCCTTCCGCCTCTACATGCTCCCGCAGGGCATGTTCTCGGTCGCCGTCGCGACCGTCCTCTTCCCCCGCCTCGCGCGGCTGGCCGCCAGCGAGCAGCTCGACGGCTTCAGGCACACAGTCGGCGTCGGCTTGCGCCAGATCGCCTTCACGCTCGTGCCGGCGAGCGTCTTCGCCGCGATCCTCGCGGAGCCGATCGTCCGCCTGCTCTACCAGCGGGGCGAGTTCGGCCCGAGCGAGACGACTGTCGTCGCCGGCGCGCTGGCCGCGTTCTCACTTGGGCTCACGTTCAACGGGATGATGCTGATGCTGAACCGCGGCTTCTTCAGCCTGCAGTCTCCGTGGACGCCGACCTTCGTCGCCGTCGGCAACCTCGTGCTCAACACGGTGCTCTACGCCGTGTTCTACCGGGTCGGGACGTGGGGCATCCCGCTGGCGATCTCACTCGCGAACATCGCGGCCACGGCGGCCCTGCTCGTGCTCCTCCGGGGCCGCGTCGGCCGCATCGAGTTCGGCGAGACGGCTCGCGCGACACTCCGAATAACCGCGGCTTCGGCCGTGCTCGCGGCGGTCGCGTACCCGGTCTGGCGCGGCCTCGACGAGGCGCTCGGGCGCTCGCTCGGAGGGCAGCTCGTGTCCCTCGGGACCGCCCTGCTCGCAGGCGGGATCGCATACCTGATTTCCTGCCGTTTGCTGGGAGTTCGCGAGCTCGAGGCGTTGCTATCGTTGCGAGCCCGTTCCCCGCGCGCCTGATTTCGCATGGACCAAGACCGCATCCGCAACTTCTCGATCATCGCCCACATCGACCACGGCAAGTCGACGCTCGCCGACCGCATCCTCGAGGTGACGGAGACCGTCACCGGCCGCGAGATGCGCGAGCAGTTGCTCGACTCGATGGAGCTCGAGCGCGAGCGCGGGATCACGATCAAGGCGCAGGCGGTCCGCGTCCAGTGGAAGGGCCACCAGCTGAACCTGATCGACACGCCCGGCCACGTCGACTTCACGTACGAGGTCTCGCGTTCGCTCCAGGCATGCGAGGGCGCCGTCCTCGTCGTCGACGCGGCGCAGGGCGTGGAAGCCCAGACCGTGGCGAACGCGTATCTCGCGATCGAGAACGACCTCGAGCTGCTGCCGGTCGCGAACAAGATCGACCTCCCGCAGGCGAACCCGGACGAGGCCGCCCGCGACGTCGCGGAGCTCGTCGGCGATACCCCCGACCACGTCCTGCGCGTATCGGCGAAGACGGGCCAGGGCATCGAGGACGTTCTCGATGCGATCATCGAGCGCATCCCGCCGCCCGCCGGTAACGCGGACGGGCCGCCGCGCGCGCTCGTCTTCGACTCCTCCTACGTCCAGTACCGCGGCGTGGTCGCGTTCGTCCGGGTCGTCGACGGCGCGTTTCGCGCGCGCGAGCGCCTGCGCGCGATGGCGCAGGGCACGACGTTCGAAGCCGAGGAGGTCGGCTTCTTCTCGCCGACGATGCAGCCGGCGGACTCGCTCGCGGCCGGCGAGGTCGGCTACATCGTCACTGGGCTCAAGGACGTCGCGAAGCTCCGAGTCGGAGAGACGCTGACAGCGCAGGCGTCGCCCGCGTCGGAGCCGCTCCCGGGGTACCGCGACGTGAAGCCGATGGTCTTCGCCGGTCTCTTCCCGACGGACTCCGACGACTACCCGGAGCTGCGCGACGCACTGGAGAAGCTGAGGCTCAACGACGCGTCGCTGACGTACGAGCCCGAGACGTCACAGGCACTCGGCTTCGGCTTCCGCTGCGGGTTCCTCGGCCTCCTGCACATGGAGATCGTTCGCGAGCGGCTCGAGCGGGAGTTCGACCTCGACCTCCTCGTCACCGCGCCAAACGTCGCCTACCGCGTCGAGCAACCCGGCGGGGAGCTCGTCGAGGTGCACAACCCGGCCGAGATGCCGCGCGAGTTCGAACGCGTCGAGGAGCCGTACGTGCAGGCCTCGGTCATCGTCCCGAAGGACGGCGTCGGCCAGGTCATGGAGCTGTGCACCGAGCGCCGCGGGCGGTTCGACCACATGGAGTACCTGTCGCCCGAGCGCGTCCTGCTCGTCTACGAGCTACCCCTCGGCGAGATCGTCTTCGACTTCTACGACCAGCTGAAGTCGCGCACGCGCGGCTACGCGAGCTTCGACTACGACTTCGCGGGTTTCCGCGAGGGCGACCTCGTGCGGTTGGACGTGCTCGTCGGGGGCGAGCCGGTCGACGCTCTGTCGCTCGTCGTGCACCGGGAGGGCGCGTATGGGCGGGGGCGTGCGCTCGTCGACCGGCTGCGCGAGGAGATCCCTCGCCAGATGTTCGACGTGCCCGTGCAAGCCGCGATCGGCGCTCGCGTGATCGCGCGCGAGACGATCAAAGCGAAGCGGAAGGACGTGCTTGCGAAGTGCTACGGCGGCGACGTCACCCGCAAGCGCAAGCTCCTCGAACGGCAGAAGGCCGGCAAGAGGCGGATGAAGCAGGTCGGCGCGGTCGAGGTGCCGCAGGAGGCGTTCCTCGCCGTGCTGAACCTCGACGAGGGGAAGCGATGAGTGGAGCGCGCCACCTCTACGTGCACCTCCCGTTCTGCGCATCGCGTTGCGGCTACTGCGACTTCGTGACCGTCGTCGGGCGTCTCGGCCGCCACGACGAGTACGTGGACGCGCTGCTGGCCGAGCTCGAGCTTGAGCGCGGGCATCTCGCCGAGCGCGTCGAGACGGTCTTCCTCGGCGGCGGGACGCCGACCTTCACCGACCCCGAGGCACTACGCCGCCTTCTGCACGCGCTGCCCACCGCGCAGGAGGTGACGGTCGAGGCGAATCCCGAGACGGTCACGCCTGCGGTGGCGCGGCTGCTTGGGAACGAGCGCGTGAACCGCGTCTCGCTCGGCGCCCAGAGCTTCCGGCCGCACCTGCTCGCGACGCTCGAGCGCAGCGCGCGGCCGGACGACGTCCGACGCGCGTTCTACCATCTCCGTGATGCCAAGTTTGACAACATCTCGCTGGATCTCATCTACGGGATCCCGGGTCAGAGCCCCGCCGATCTCGATGCCGACATCGACGATGCGCTCGCGCTCGCGCCGGAGCACGTCTCCTGTTACGAGCTCGAGGCGAAGAAGGGCACGCGGTTCGCGCACAGGCACGGCGAGGAGCTGGCGCGGCAGGCTGACGCGATGGAGGGCTACTTCGAGCGCGTGATCGAGCGGCTGACCGGCGCGGGTTACCGCTGGTACGAGACGGCCAACTTCTGCCTCGAGGCGGCGCGTGCCGATGGGCGGGACCTGCGCGCACGGCACAACCTCGGCTACTGGCTCGCTCACGACTACCTCGGGCTCGGCATCGGCGCCGTCTCGACAGCGGGGGCTACGCGCTGGCGGAACACGCCGCGACTCGAGGCGTACATCCGGGCGCTCAGCGACGGGCGGCGGCCCCCGCGCGAGGTGGAGCGGCTGTCGGCAGCGACCCGACGCGAGGAACGAGTCATGCTCGGGCTGCGGCTCGACGACGGCCTGCCGCTCGACCCCGCGCTGGCCGCGGTCGACGCCGCCGCGCTCGAGCGGCTGCAGCGGGGCGGGCTAGCGGAGCGGCGAGCGGGCGAAGGCGGCGGCCAGGTCCTCGCGTTGACCGCTCGCGGCCGGCAACTCGGAGACGCGGTCACCGCGGAGCTGCTCGCCTGAGCGCGGTCGGCTGGCCTACCATTTCCCTGCAAATGGCCCACGGCACGATTGAGCTCACCGAGCGGCAGCGTGACCTGCTCCGCAGGGTCGTCGAGGAGTACGTGGCGAGCGGACGACCGGTCGGTTCGAAGAACCTCGTCGAGCGCGGCGGTCTGCGTGTCTCCGCCTCGACGGTGCGCAACGAGCTCGCCGAGCTCGAGCGTCTTGGCCTGCTCACGCACCCGCACACCTCCGCCGGCCGCGTGCCGACGGAGGCCGGCTACCGGTTCTACGCCGACGTGCTGCTCGAGCAGCTCGACCCGCGCCCGAGCCCGTTTCCGCTCGATCTCGCCGCGGCGCGCAGCGAGGTCGAGGGCGCGCTGCAGGCCACGACCGAGACCCTCTCGCAGGTAACTCGTCTGCTCGCGCTCGTGTCGGCGCCGCCGGTGCAGACGACGACCGTGCGGCACGTCGAGGTCCTGCTTCTCCAGCCGCAGGTCGTGATGGTCGTCGTCATCACGTCGACGGGCGGCGTCTCGAAGCGGGTCTTCGCGCTCGGCGAGCCGGTCGACCTCGGCCTCGCCACGTGGGCCGGCGAGTACCTGAACGAGCGGGTGACTGGCCTCGGGCTCGGCAGCGCGGTCCTGCGCAAGCGCTTCGAGGACCCTGGGCTCTCGCCGCGTGAGCTGCAGTTCCTCGAGCTCGTGCGGCCCGCCTTCACGGACCTGCTCGGCGCGCACGACCAGCGGCTGTACGTCGGCGGCGCGGCGACGCTCCTCGGCGAGGTGCGCGCCGACGAGCTCGAAGCGTGCCAGCGGCTGCTCGAGGCGCTCGAGCGTCGGGCCGAGATCCTCGAGCTGCTCGGCGAGACGCTCGCGTCGCGCCGCCCGATCGTCCGCGTCGGCGGCGAGCTCGACGATCCCGCGCTGCGCCAGGCATCTCTCGTCGGCGCTTCGTACGGGCTGACGAACAGGACGCTCGGTGCCGTCAGCCTCCTCGGGCCGCTGCGCATGGACTACGAGACGGCGATTCGCTCCGTGCGCGCCGCGGCGCACGAGCTCTCGCGCTTCGTCGAGGCGGTCTACGAGGAGAACTAGGCCCGATCCCGGGGCTACGCTTCGAGCGATGGCGACGACGGAGCGTGACTACTACGAGATCCTCGGCGTCGGCCGCACGGCGAGCGAGGGTGAGATCAAGCGCGCCTTTCGCCGCCTGGCGCGCGAGCTGCACCCGGATGTTTCCCAGGCCGAGGACTCCGACGAGCGCTTCAAGGAGGTAGTCGAGGCGTACGAGGTGCTCTCGAAATCCGAGACCCGCGAGCTCTACGACCGTTTCGGGCATGCGGGGCTGCGCAGCGGCGGCTTCCGCCCGACCGCGTTCGACTTCGGCAGCCTCGCCGACATCTTCTCGGCCTTCTTCGGCGACGACCTCTTCGGGGTCGCGACCGGCCCGCGGCGAACGCGCGGCGGCGACATCGCGGCCGAGGTCGTGATCGACCTCGAGGAGGCTGCACGCGGTGTCATCCGGGCGGTTCCCTTCCAGGTCGCGCTTCCGTGTGAGCGGTGCTCCGGCAACGGCGTCGAGCCCGGAACGACGCCTGTCACTTGCCCCGAGTGCGACGGCGCCGGCCGGCTCCAGCAGGTCTCGCGCACGCCGTTCGGCGAGTTCGTGCGCAGCCAGGCTTGCCCGCGCTGCCGGGGCGCCGGCCGCATCGTCGAGCATCCCTGCCGCGACTGCGGCGGCACCGGGCGCCGGCTCGAGGAGCGCGAGCTGGACGTCGAGATCCCGGG
>JBKPFD010000175.1:0-1595 GCA_046729155.1 Actinomycetota bacterium | reverse complement strand
GCCGATGGGGCGCCACACCGCGGGGCGCGCCGCCCCCGCCCCCGGCTCCTCGCCGAGCGCGCGCGCTGCGGCGACGAGATCCTCCGGCCGCAGCGTGATCAGCTCGTCGCGGGCGAGCGACGCGAGCTCCGCGCCTTGCACTCCTGCGAGCCGCAGCGCCTGAGCGTTGAGCGCCTGCTCGAAGAGCGTCCGGGCGAAGCGCGCGTTGCCGAAGCCCTCACCGCGGGCAGGCGCGACGAGGATCCTTCGCAGGGTCTCCTCGGCATCGGGCGCGAGGCGGTACTCGTTCTCGGCGAGGAACTTGCCGGTGATCGCGACGAGGTCGTCCGTCGAGTAGTCCGGGAAGACGATCTCGCGCGCGAACCGCGAGCGCAGCCCCGGGTTCGAGTCCAGAAAGCGGTGCATGAGCCGCGGATAGCCGGCGACGATGACCACGAGCCGGTGCCGGTAGTCCTCCATGCGCTTGAGGAGGGTCTCGACCGCCTCGGCTCCGAAGTCCAGGCGCTCCTCGGGCGCCGCGAGCGAATACGCCTCGTCGATGAAGAGGACACCGTCGAGCGCGCGCCGGATCGCGCGGTCGGTCTTGATCGCCGTCAGGCCGACGTACTGCCCGACGAGGCCGGCGCGGTCGACCTCGACGAGATGCCCGCGCCGCAGCAGGCCCATCGCGCGGTACATCTGCGCGAGCAGGCGCGCGACGGTCGTCTTGCCCGTCCCCGGGTTGCCGAGGAAGACGAGGTGCTGTGACGTGGCCACCTCCGGGAGCCCGTGCCGCTCGCGCTCGGCCTGCACCTGCAGGAACGCGACGAGGGCTCGCACCTGCTCCTTCACGGTCTCGAGCCCGACGAGTGCGTCGAGCTCGGCCTGCAGCTCGGGCAGGGTCCGCGCCGGCTCCGGCTTTCGCAGCGCGTCGAGCTGGTCGGCGAGCCAGTCGCCTCCGTTCCCGGCGCCGGTTCCGGCCTGCAGCCGTTCGCTGAGGATGCGAAGCGCGCGGGAGACGTCGTCGAGAGGATTTCGCGGCATATCGCCGGGCAAGGTAGCCGGGAATCGAGGGCATGCGGAGGACCCGCGGTTGAGCGGGCCCTCCGCGAAGCAGCTACGTGGACGCGATGCCCTCCTGGCCCACGGGCAGCCCCGTGACGGAGCCGAGCGGCGTCAGCGTCCCGTTGCGGTTGACGCGGAACTGGTCGATCGTCCCCGCGCCCCCCGTCTGGACGTATAGGAATCGCCCCGAGACCGTCATGTCGATCGGGCCCATCTGGGTCGTCGCCAGCACCGGGCTGCCACCGATCAGCGCCGGCCGGCCGTCGGCACCGATCTGGAACCCGCTGACGTTGTTGCTGCCGGTGTTCGTCACGTAGAAGAACCCGCGCGTGCGCACGATCCAGCAGAGAGCCATCTGGCCGTCGGTCTGCGAGCGCGGATCGGACAGCGTGCGATTCGGGTTGATCAGGTACGCCGTGACGTTGCTCATGCCGGCTTCTCCGACGACGAGCCGGCCGGTCCGGCTGTGGAAGGTGAATGCGAAAGGAACCGGTGTCGCCGACGGATTCATGACCGGTGCCTGCGAGAGGCGTCCGTTCGGCCGGACGTTG